>JAITTM010000061.1 GCA_031286975.1 Coriobacteriales bacterium | reverse complement strand
GAATCGAAAGTTCGTCCCATCACCTCCTGGGGATTTTGAACGACATCCTCGATATGTCAAAGATAGAAGCGGGCAAATTAGATTTCTCCGAAGAAGTGCTCAAACTTTCCGATACGGTTATATTCGCAGTCTCCCTCATGCAGTCCAGGAAAGATACCGAAAATATCGTTATAACACATGACATCGATATCAAAAATGAATATGTGCTCTCCGACAGCATGCGGCTAAACCAGGTTGTGCTCAATCTACTGTCCAATGCCGTCAAGTTCTCTCCACAAGGTGGAGAAGTCAGACTCTCCGTCAAAGAGACCGAGACAAACGAAGGTGCGTCAGTCTATCTGTTCACGATAGCCGATCACGGCATCGGCATGAGCAAGGAGCAGTTGGGGCGACTCTTCAAGGCCTTTGAGCAGGCAGACAGCAGCATCTCAAAGCGCTTTGGCGGCACCGGCCTGGGTCTGACCATATCAAAGAACATCATCAGCATGATGGAGGGGACCATCTGGGTAGAAAGCGAAGTGGGAGTAGGCAGCACCTTCAGTTTTGAGGTCAAGTTCGAGACGGTAACGGCAGACGAGGTGAAGGGGGCCGATGAAGCCGCAGCAGGCGCGGCGGCAGGGCTTTTGGACTCGGTGAATTTCTCGGGGATACATGCGCTGCTTGCCGATGACATAGAGGTCAATCGACTCATCGTCACGGAGATGCTCGCGGAAACCGGCATCGAGATTGAGGAGGCCAGCAACGGTGAGGAGGCGGTGGAGCTGTTCCGCACCTCCCCGGAAGGCCACTTCACCCTCATCTTGATGGACATACAGATGCCCAAGATGGACGGCTACGAGGCTACCCGGATAATTCGAAGCATGGATCGCCCCGACGCGGGCACGACGGCAATCATCGCGATGACGGCAAATGCCCTTAAAGCTGATGTGGAGAAAGCCCAGGCCGCCGGAATGAACGGGCATATCGCAAAACCGATAGATTTTCATGCAGCAATCACCTTGCTCAAGGAGATATGCGCACAGTAACTGCGGTTCAGACAGGGTGCATTGTGCACCAGGACAACGAAGGAGACGCAATGAAGAAGCTCAGGCTTGTAATGGCGGCTGTTCTTGTGGTCAGTCTTCTTGCTGGATGCGATGGCAGTGGAGATAGCCAGGCACCATCAGACAGCGGCGGCGGGGTTTCGATAACCGTCGTCACCCCCTTCAGTGAAAGCGATGGGAACCGTGGCAACTATGTGAGCGCGTATGAGGCCTTTGAGCAGGCGACCGGAAACACCATCGTCGATGTTGAGACGGCTGCTGTCGATGAAAACTGGAAGCAGGGCGTTTTGGAGGATTTCAGGAACGGCAATGAGCCCGATGTTATCGACTTCTTCATTGGTGCGGACGCCGATGAACTGATCGCGAATAACAAGTTTGTCTCCATCAGCGAGATCCGCAAGGAGTTTCCCGACTATGCCTCGAATATGAAAGAATCGCTGATACCGGTCTCAACCTATGATGGACGACAATACGCGGTTCCGGTCTATGGCTATTGGGAGGGGCTATTCGTGAACAAGAAGGTGCTGGAGGATTGCGGGGTTGCCATCCCTGGGGCGGGCTACACCTGGGAGCAGTTCCTTGCCGATTGCCAGACCATTAAGGATAAGGGGTACACGCCCATCGCCTGCTCGCTTACGCAGATTCCGCACTATTGGTTCGAGTATTGCGTATTCAATAACGGAACGGTCACTGATCATGCAAAACTCCCCCTTGAGGTCGATGACACTATTGGGCAGAGCTGGGTTGCCGGCCTGAACGACATCAAAGCACTGTATGATGCCGGATTCTTTCCACCAGACACCCTTGAGGCCAATGACGACACAACGGCTCAGATGATACTCGAGAACAAGGCGGCATTTCTGCTGGATGGCTCGTGGAAGGTTGGCTGGTTCCAGGACAACGCAGAGGCCGCAGGTGCAGATCTCAACGACTTCACGGTCACCTACGTCCCCTCGAGGGGCATCAGGAAGTCCACCGACGCGATTGGCGGCATCTCCATGGGGTACAGCATCACCAGAAAAGCCTGGGATGACCCTGTTAAGCGCAAGGTCTGCGTCGATTTTATCACAGCGATGACAAGCGACGAGGTGACATCCACCTTTGGAGAATTGACGGTCACCGCCTTGAAGAACGGCATTACCCCCTCAGGAGCACAGCTGAACGCCCTGGCGGAATCCACGATTGCGATGACAAAAGGCTGCACGGCCATGGTGCCCGCCGCGCAGGACGCCCTGACACCATCCGCCCGCGACGCCCTCTTTAACAACATACCGAACATCGTGCGCAACAAGATTACCGCCGAAAAAGCCCTCGAGGAATGTTTGGCACTGGAATAAGAGCGCGCGAGCGAAAGCCTCGTGCTCTGCTAAACCAAAAGCTCCAGCAATCGACGGTCTTTTTACGCCCTATCACGCTACTGTTCGACCCAGCGCAAAACCCCAGCACGGAGAGCTGATTACCAGAAACGAGGGCGTCACGATAGCGCATGGCTGCTTGCAGCGAATCTGTTTGAAATGGCGATGATGCTCAGCTCTATGTTGCCGGAGAAGAGGTCAAAGAGTAGTCTTTATCTGGGACAATACGGCAACCGCTTGTTGCTGTGCAACCAGGTCAATGACCTGTTCTTGGGAGTGCAGGTCCATCTTGCGGTAGATGTTGCGCGTATGGGTCTTGACTGTCTCGCGAGAAAGATAAAGGCGGGTGGAGATGTCATCGCGATTCATGCCTTGGGCCAACAGTGCGAATAGCTCCGTCTCCCGAGGTGTTAACTCGAAGCCATCGGTCGCCAAAGTACAGCGAATCTGGAAGCTGTCGGTTTGGTCGTCCTCATCCCCGGGGCGGATCATGCCCCAGCCAACCTGCAGATTATCCTTGTTAAACAGCAGCAGCGCACTAGTCAGGATGATGAAGACCATCAGACTCGCCAAAAGACTCGTCCCTCCCCCATCGCTGATTACTGTTGGGGCTGTCAAAGGAAGCATTTCGACGACTGCACCCATCAGCGCACCAAAAACCTGTCCCATCAACAGGGCGCATGTGGTAATCGCAAAAACCCAGTTGGTTGGCAAGTGGCGTTGCTTGACCAGATGGGTACACAAAGCCCACATCAGGATGTCGATGAAGCGGTAGCCTATGGCGTTTATCAACCAACCGCCAATGAAAACACTGCTCGCTAGGGCCATTAGAACAAAACTCAAGGCCAATAGCACAAAACCAACCTGATAGATGAGTTGATTGAAGTCCCAACGAAAATGCAGCACGACGACCAGAACCGCAGCAGCCCCGATGAGCGATCCGACGACGGTAATAGCGGTGGTTTGCGCAGAAGCACTAGAGGTCAGCAGCAAGGTCTGGAGAATACCAAAAGCGGTGCCCTGGATGAAGGAGGTGCAGAGAAAACGCCAAGGAACATTGAGCTTGACGTTCGCGCTTGGCAATTCGACTACTACGAGAGTCCGGCGCTGGAGGATAATCGTGGCGATGCAGCCAATCGGCAGAAAAGCGACAAAACACCAAGTGACGATATCCGAAAGAAGAAACAGGATGAAGATCAAGATCATCGCCCCACAAGTCCCGAGAGCTCCATGTATAACTGTCTTGCGCGGGCCAAGGCGTCCGAGAATTCGACCCCACTCCATGTGAATCATGGCGGTGCCGGTACCCATCAACAAACCGCCAAGAACCAATAGCGCAGTCGTAACCAGTGGCTCGATGGTCGGATAGAAGGTAAAGGTGGCGTTAATCGCTACCCCGATGCTGGTCATGCAGGCTAAGAGAATCAGATAGCCCTTCTGGTAGGGCAGAAACCGCAACTGCCTAAACAGGATACCCATGACGAGAAAAGTCATGCCGTAGGCAGTCAGAGGGATAACCCAGCGGCCGATGCCCGGCATCAATCCGGCAAACACCCCAGCATTCAAGGCGGAGCTCTGGACTACAAGCCAAACCCATGTCCAGAACAGCGAAAAGCCCAGGGTGATAAGCGGGTGAGCCCGCAACTCGGAAGCGATGGTTCCTATCAGGCTTGTACCGCGTTGCATGCTTTCACCTTAGGTAAATGTGGCATTTATCATAGGATGCGTAGTGTTTTTGCTATTCAACAGTATGAGCTTGTCTCGCCTTTTCATCTACCCCT
>JAITTM010000229.1 GCA_031286975.1 Coriobacteriales bacterium | reverse complement strand
GCACCGAGCAAGACCTCGCTGAGTCGCAGACGGATATCGAGGTAGATGTCTTGAAGGTCGCCCATCACGGGAGTGCCTACTCCTCGACCTATCAGTTCTTGCGTGCGGCCAACCCAAAGCATGCCGTCCTATCTGTTGGGGCAGATAACAGTTATGGCCATCCCACTGACGAGGCTCTCTCAAGGCTCCGCGATCAAGGGGCGCATCTGTATCGGACCGATCTTCAGGGCGATGTCACGATAACGTCTGACGGCAAAACGATAGACGTGCAGACGGCAAAGACTCTAACAGGCGACGTGTATGCGCCAAATAATACGTATGAAGAAGCGCCTCCCGTAACTCCATCATCTAAAGAGGCGTCTGCATCTCAGGATGGCGTTGCCGCCGCAGCGCCTCCAGCGTCATCTGCGGATGACGCGATTGTCTATAAAACCAATACAGGCAAGAAATATCATGCAGGTGGATGTCGTTATCTCTCGAAATCAAAAATAGAGACGACGCGCGGTGCCGCCAAGGCAGAAGGCTTGACACCCTGCAGCGTGTGCAACCCCGGGTGACACAGAGCGACACAGAGAATCTTGCCATACGCTGCTTTTGTCATGGGATTGCGCGTTCGATGCAATTGTCTGAGGGAGTGCCCCAAGAGAACAACCGGGGAAAACCGTGCTCTTGAATAAGGAGGCAATGGCAGCGGGCGCAGCAGCAGTGCCAGCAACAATGCAGCAACATCGGCAACCAGCAAGCCGTATTCATGGTATATCCTCTATCCATGATTGATTTTGCAGAACTCAAGACAGTACTGGCGCCAATGTATCGTGTGGGGAGCCCCGCGTTTCGCGCCCGCTGTGAAAGCGCGGGGGCGGATTTGAGCTACCACGTGATGCTTGCGCAATCACCACCTGCGCTGGTGGACGCTGAGACATTAAGTCTAAGTGGCAAACCAACCGCCGTGCAATTGATCGGGAGCGACCCGCGGATTCTCGCTAACCAGGCAGCCGCCCTAGAGGCGGAGTTGAAGGGTGCCCTTGCCCTCATAGACATAAACCTGGGCTGCCCTTTGGCACGCATCACGGGGCTGGGGGCGGGCGCTGCTCTCATGCAGGATATGCCGCTCATCGAACGCCTGCTCAAAGCCGTGGTTGCAGCAGTCGACCTGCCGGTAACGGCAAAAATCCGCAAGGGCTACAGCGATGGAGAAGACCGCGCCGTCGAGCTCGCTCAGCGCGCAGAGGCCTGCGGCATTGCGGCCATCTGCGTGCATGGGCGCACCGCCGCGCAGCAGTTCGAGGGCGTGGCGGATAAGACCGTTGTGGGGCGGGTCAAGCAAGCGCTCGCCATCCCCGTCTTTGCAAGCGGCGACGTGCTCGGCTCCGCGAGCGCCATTGAATACCTGCACACCTATGGTGCTGATGCCGTGATGGTCGCCCGCGGCGCCCGCGACAATCCTGCGATCTTTGGCGAGATAAAGAGAGCTTTGTGCTAGCAGGTCTTGTTACCGCGCCCGCCTGAGGCCGGAGATTCGCTTGCTGTAACAAATGCTGCCGAGGTTCTATCCTCCCGAGCTATGGTTAGATGATGCAACTGACCCTGATTAAACACAGTCACCTGGGGAGCTGATCGCATGAAACAACAAAGTACGCTTTCAAAGGCAAGCAAGCTTCTGGCCCTGGCGCTCTGTCTGGCTCTGGCGGTGCCATCGCTTTTTGCCTGCGCCAACAACGCCTCGACCGATGCCGCCTCCGCGTCGCAAAGCTCTCTGGCCACTGTTGATGCCGCGGCGCAATCCCACGCCGCTGATTATCTGGCAAATCGGGTGGCGGAGTTCGACCGCACACTCTACGTCTACAAGGATTTCTCAGATGGAGCGAACAACTTCACCCAGAGGGCCTGGATGGGCTCCAGCACCGAGAACATCCCCCAGATGGATGAGGCCGCGCCGGGCTACAGCGGTGTGTCCGGCATAAGCGCGGAGCTGGATTTTAGTGAGCATTCATGGGGCGGCTTCCTTTTGACCAATGGCGTGCTTAAGACAGGTTCGACCGATCCGCAGGTAGACTTTGGCACAGTGGACGCCGGTCTGGATCTGACCGGGGCCCAGAGCCTGTCGTTTTATGCAAAGGGCGAAACGGGCGGAGAGCGCGTGGAGTTTTTTATGGGCGCATTGGGATGGGAGAACATGGTTCCCCTTGCACCCTACCCTGATTCCTGTGGAAAGGTCTCACTGGGAATCGTGGAGCTCTCTGCGCAGTGGCAACGCTATACGATTGACCTTGCTGGCAAGGATCTGACCCGCGCCAACAGCGGGTTTTGCTGGGTGGCCAGCCATGAATACAATCTCGGCAGGGGCGCCATCAGATTCGCCCTTGACGATATCCGCTACGAATTCGCAGAGGATCGACTCGGGTCTGTCTTCTTGCAGAGCTATGCTTCGGCAGCTCCCGGCTCCGAGCAAGCCATCATCAACGGCTTTGCCTATCTCTACGACAATGCGGCAGCCGCGATTGCCCTATCCCGCGCCGGATACCACGAGCGGGCACAGCAGATCGCCGATGCCATCGTCTATGCAGTGGATCATGACCGCTCCTACACGGATGGCAGGCTGCGCAATGCCTACGCCTGCGGGGATCCCCGGAGTTTTTCTGGGTGGCTTTCGGCAAGAGGGGAGGAGTTCGCCCGTCTCCCCGGATTCTATGACCGCGACCAGCAGGCGTGGTATGAGGACTATTATGCCGTGTCTACGTCGACCGGCAATCTGGCCTGGGCACTGCTGGCTCTGTGCGAGGTTTATGAGCAGGCACCCCAGCGCAGCGAGTATCTGCAAAGCGCACAGCGGATCGCAGACTGCGTTTTGACCCTCCGTGACCAGAAGGGCGGATTCGTGGGAGGCTATGAGGGCTGGGAGGGCAGCGAGATCCGCCTCACCTACAAATCAACCGAGCACAACATCGACCTTATCGCCGCCTTCTCCAAGTTGGCGGTGCTCTCGGGGGAGTCTTTTGCCCAATATGCTGAAGCCTCTGCATGGGCTAGAGAATTCGTGCTCTCGATGTACGATGCCAGCAAAGCCTGCTTCTATACCGGCACCGGTGATGACGGCGTGACAATCAACAAGGAGGTGCTGCCGCTGGATAGCAACACCTGGGCGATCCTGGCGTTGGGAGACTCCTTTAGCGACGGACAGGCAGTGTTGAGCTTCATTGAGCAGAACATGCGAACCGAGGGCGGTTACGACTTCAATACTGATAGGGACGGTGCGTGGATGGAAGGTACTGCCCAGGTGGCGCTGGCATACAGGCAGATTGGTGACGAGCAGAACTACGCCTCCGTGTTGCAGCGTCTGGAGTCCTACGCGTTGCCTGATGGCAGCATCACTGCCGCCAATCATGATGGTCTTACCACGGGATTCATGGTCAGCGGCACGGATATACCGTGGGTCTATGACAGGCGGATCCATGTGGGCGCAACTGCCTGGTTTGCCCTGGCTCAGCTGGGAGAGAACCCCTTTGTGTAGGCCCGCCCCCAATTCATGATAGTTTCGCACAAGCGGGCAACTCCGCCCAGGTGATCAGCACCTGTCTTGGCGGAGATGGTATCATGGACAGCAAACAGGCAACAAGGCGAGGAGAAGACTGTGGCGCCACCCGCAGAGCTCGTCCGAAGGGAGCGATATGAGCAACGAACGTGTGTACCGGATGACGATCTCAAGCGTCTATCCTCTGCTCATCAATAAAGCGGAGAGAAAGGGGCGCTTAAAGGAGGAAGTCGATACGGTCACGTGTTGGCTGACGGGCTATGACGAGCGCGGCCTGCGGGAGCATATCGAAAACGAGTCTGATTTCGAGACCTTCTTCTCTGAGGCCCCGTGCATCAACCCCAACGCCCACAAGATCACAGGAGTTGTCTGCGGTATTCGCGTGGAGGACATCGAGGATCCCCTCATACAAAAGGTTCGCTGGCTCGACAAACTGGTCGACGAGCTGGCAAAAGGCAAGGCAATGGAGAAGATACTGAGAAGTTGAGTCGTTTTGGCCGCTTTAACAGGGTTGGCAGCTGTGATTGGGATCTTTGCTCGATAGCATAAGCTGTTACAATACGTCTTTGTGTTGCAAAGGGTTCTGGAGTCTTTTGGATTGGCTTTGTTGCCGGAAAGCGAGCGTGTGGTGAAAAGAGTACTGGCGATTTGGAGCGGGTTCAGCCTTATCAAGCGCATTGTGGCTGGGTTGCTTATCGGTGTTATCCTGGGGCTCGTGTTTCCGCAGGCTGCGGTGGTTGGCATTTTGGGAACCTTGTTCGTCTCAATTCTCAAGGCGCTGGCACCTGTCCTGGTCTTCTTTTTGGTGATACGTGCGCTTGCCAATGCCAAGGCGAGCGGCTCGATGAAAGTGGTCATCCTTCTCTACGTCATCTCGACCATTGTTGCCGCGCTGGTGGTCGCCGTGTTCTCGACGCTGTTCCCGGTGAGCATCACCCTGGCTGAGGCGGTGGCGCAGGATTCCCCCAGCGGCATCGGCGAGGTGTTGCAGTCGCTTCTGCTCAACGTTGTCGCGAATCCGATTGACGCATTGGCCAAAGCCAACTACCTGGGCATCCTTGCCTGGGCAGCGCTCATCGGCATCGCTTTGCGCGTGGCAAGCGAGCGCACCAAGACCGTTGTCACCGACATCTCTAACGCGGTGTCCAAGATGGTGCACTGGGCCATCGAGCTGGCTCCCTTTGGCGTGCTGGGCTTGGTGTTCACCACGGTCTCGACAAGCGGCCTGGGCATCTTCACCGAGTACGGCCAGTTGTTACTGCTGCTGGTGGGCAGTATGCTGGTGATCGCGCTGGTGACCAACCCGCTTATCGTGTTCTTGTGTCTGCGGAGAAACCCCTACCGCCTGGTGTTCAGATGCCTGAAGGACAGCGGCATCACGGCGTTCTTCACGCGGAGCTCGGCAGCTAACATACCCGTTAATCTTACGCTTTGCGGAAAGCTGGGGCTGCATCGCGACGCGTATTCGGTC
>JAITTM010000127.1 GCA_031286975.1 Coriobacteriales bacterium | reverse complement strand
GAAACCCAGCGAGCGGAAGCCCGATTAGCCCCGATCATCGGCGATTTTGGCCAGGGCGGGGGTCTTTGCCTGCCAATTCATGCAGTTTGGAAGAAGGTCGAGCTGCATGAAGCTTGGGTTTCTCACTGATTCGATGGTTTGCATGTGGGTCGGCATTGGCTTTTGGCTTACCAGCGGGAGCACTCCTGGTTTTACCTCTTTATCAAAGACATCCAAACAGGCATATGGAGCATAACCATTCCTTATGGTGAGAAATCGGTAAATCATCAATAGTCAATCGAATGATTATTTTTCCCACACGTGTGGGCGAGTTAGGCTTTGCTTGATGACGGTTTACAAAGCAAGGAGGACATCATGAGTGAACTATCAAGCAGAGGATTTTTGAAAGGAACTGCATTGGCTGTGGCGGGGGCAGCTTCCGTGGGCTTGATGGCCTGCGCCTCCAAAGAGCAGGGTACGGCAGATGGCGCAAAAGAAGCGGCAATATCCTGGGATGAAGAATATGATGTCGTAGTTGTCGGGTCGGGGCTGGCCGGTGCATCCGCAGCAGTCTCCGTTGCCGTCGAGGGAAACGGCGAAACCTGTCTTCTGCTTGAGAAGAGTCCCTACGCTCTTGGTGGGGGAAACAGCCCCTATAGCGGCGGTCAAGTCCTCTATACCGACAAGGAGAACTATGAGGGGTGCTTGCAATATCTGAAGGATCTGAGAGGCCCCTTTGACACAACATCAGATGACGTACTTGAGGCATACGCAACCTATCTTCAAGATAACTTCAACTTCTTGAAATCGCTTGGGGCAAAAGAGGAGGACTATACCTTTGAGGATCCCGGCAAGTTGGAAGGTCAGTCCTGCTGGCCCGAGTATCCTGAATTCGAATCTGCATGGCATATCGGGCATGTCATCTTTACGGGCGAAGAGATAAAGACTGTTTCGATGTTCATGCTTTCAGTCATTGAGCAGCACACCGATGTCATTACACACAAGACGGAGGCACCTGCGACCTCTCTCATACAGGATCAAGAATCAAAGGCGATTCTTGGTGTGGTTTATCTTGAGGGGGGTTCAGAGGTAAAGGTTAAGGCAAATAAGGCCGTAATCATGTGCTGTGGAGGTTTTGAGAGCAATCAAACGATGCGACAGGATTATCTGTCCCTGGTTCACGCTCATCCTTTGGCAGGGGTCTATAACACGGGAGACGGGTTTCCCATGTGCCAAAAAGTTGGAGCAAGTATGTGGCATATGAATTCAATGGCAGGGGGTTGGACTAACGCTGTGACAGTAGACGGAGTGCAGCATGCCGGATATGGCGTTTTAGCAAAAGAGAAAGGCATCGTTGTAGGGATAAGCGGTCGACGTTACTTTATGGATGTCGATTATGGAGTAAAGCTGGATTGGGAGACAACAAAGGCTGGCGGGGCTACGAACGAAACAGAGGTTGGTTGCAAGCACGGGCACTCCAATTACGGTGGCGAGTGGCCCCACGCCCATCAGCCTGAGAAGAGCTGGTTTTTGTTCGACAACGCAAACAAGATAGCCGCTCTGTCGGGGTTGTCCGGCTCGATGCTCACAGAAAACCCCGAAGAAGACGGATGGGGTTTTCAGGCCGATACGATTTCTGAGCTGGCGAGAAAAATCAATGTCCCTGAAAAAGAACTTGAGACAACGATTAATTCTTGGAACAGGGATTGCGCTGCTGGTTTGGACACGGCGTTCTATCGACCTGCTCATTGGATGACCAGCATTGTGGAGCCACCGTTTTATGCGATTTGCCAAGAGCCCATCCTTCTCAACACCGATGGAGGACCAAAAAGGAATGCGAAGGGCCAGGTTCTCGACTTGGATGATACGCCAATACCCAATCTCTACTCTTCCGGAGAATTTGGCTCCATATGGTGCAATATGTATCAAGGCGGAGGAAATCTTGGAGAATGTGTCGCCTTCAGTCGCATCTGCGTGAATAATGCACTCGGTTTGAGTTAAGGTACCCAACAGCTGATAGAACAACCAATAGACAGGGGTGACAAACGGAAAAGTCGCCCCTGTCTATGCTTGTTACGATTCTTTGGAGATATTCTCCAAAAACTTCTGCTCAACAAATGATTTGAAAAGAATGAGCGACTTATTCTGTCTATTATGGCGGCTCGCAAAACAAAACTGCAGAGCGATTCTTGGCTCAAAGGGTCGGGCTATACAATCCTTTCGTGCCTTTAACAGCGACCATTGAGCCCACCAGGAATCCAGTAGAAAAGCAGCATGTAATCCGATTTTGGTCGATATGAAATCCTCAACGGAATCACAGTAAACCGTTTTGAAGCATGGCGTGATGTCATACGCGCTGAAGATATTGTTCAGCGCGTATTTTGCCGCAAGGGATTTTTGATTCGCAGGGATAAGGATCTCCGTTTCAGATAGATCCTCTATTGAGAGAGACGAGATCTTGTTCAAGGCATTCGCTTTGTCTGTTACGCAGAAGAGTTCCAGCATTTCAAAGGGGAATATATCTATGTCGAATTCTTCTGAGTACATCTCTTTCTCACAGATCAGACTACCGATGCATCCGCAGTCAATCTCCCCTTGGGCAAGCTCTTCTATCAAGTCGATTGGACTCCAAGAGCGTAATTCGACAGCAATATTTGGGTATCGTTCTTTGAATTCATATATCAGAGAAAAAACAGTAGCGGCCATCTCTGACCGCGGGAGTCTGAAAATCAGCTCACCGCTACTATCCTTGGCTGCCGCACGAGCTTCTGACTTTGCCTGATCGTAGAGCCCTACAATCTTCTCGACACTTTCGAGAAAAGATCGACCTGCTACCGTCATCTTAGAGGCGCGGCCCTTCATCGCATCATTTCTCTGGAAGAGGGCAACACCCACTTCCTTTTCGAGTGCCTTCATATGATTGCTTATCGCGGGCTGCGTGATGTTCAGGTCCTTGGCTGTTGCTGTCAGGTTCAAGGTTCTTGATAAAGCGATGAATTCTCTGAGATACTCTATTCTCATGGTGCTCCTTCTTGCAGCAATCAATCGCTCATTCTGCCATCGATAAAACGGTGGATGCCCACTTTATCACACTGATAATGGTCTTTATAGCGCTTGGAACACGCAGAGAGACACCGCTCGCCCTTCTCCCAAAACTGGGCTTGCTTTTTAGTAACCTTACTAATATCATAAGTTAACTAGACTTAGTGCTGTTGCGGCGTCTTCTCGCCGTGGCAGCCCCTGTGTCTTTGGACAGTGTTAAACGTTTGTTTGCCTGCTTGAAACAATCGGCTGGCATTATCAGGGGAGTAACGACAAGGAGAGTAGGACAGCGATGACGCATCTGGTAGCGGTAGCGACAACCGATGGCAAGGTGGTGCACACGCACTTTGGGCATGCGGACAGGTTTCATATCGTTGAACTTGACGACGAGGGGTACAGCTTTATCGAGACGCGCTTGGTCGATCCCTCCTGCAGGGGGCAGGGGCATAACACCAGCTCGTTTGATGCCGTGCTTGCAATCCTGCACGATTGTGAGGCAGTTGTTGTGGGACAGATAGGCCCCGGCGCAGCCAGCTACGTGATCAACCACGGCTTGCGGGTCTTTGAGGGCCGCGGCTTTGTGGACGAGATACTGAGCGCCATCATCAGCGAGCATCTGTTGGACGTTCAGGAAAAGCAATCTGACATTGGCGAGCCAACGCCAGCTACCGGCACCGGCAACCAGCGGCCAAGCGACCAGCGACCAGTGTCAGCTATCGGCACCAATGACCGACGACCAGCACCAGTAGGGGAGTAACCATGACCAGCACCGTGCGTGAAGTCACCGCCCACCACAATCAGTTCAACGCCCGCGCAACCGTCTCCTGCACGTTGGATAACCTGCAGGCCAAGCACCCCTGCTTTGCGCTGGGTGGCAAGCCCAATAACAAGGGGCGCATCCACCTGCCCGTCAGTCCCGCTTGCAACATCGCCTGCAAGTTCTGCGAGCGCTCCATCAACACCACCGACCAGCGTCCCGGCGTCACCGGCGAGATACTCACCCCCGAGGCTGCGCTCGATGTTGTGGGTCAAGCAGTCGCCCTTGCCCCCGATATTACAGTGGTGGGCATCGCGGGTCCTGGTGACACGCTGGCGACCCCCCATGCCTTCAAGACCTTCCGCCTGGTCAAGGCCGCGTTTCCCCAGATGATTCGTTGCATGAGCACCAACGGTCTCTTGCTTGCGGACAAAATCGAGGAGCTGCTGGAGGTTGGTATCGACACCTTGACCGTGACGGTTAACGAGGTCGATCCGCGGCGTCTTGCGCAGATCAACGACCGCGTGGTCTACAAGGGCAGGCTCTACACAGGGCTTGCGGCCGCGGAGCTGCTCATCGTCAACCAGTTGGAGGGCATACGTCTCGCTGCGGAGGCCGGGGTTCTCATCAAGGTCAACACCGTGCTGGTGCCCGGAGTCAATGACGCGCACATCGGCAGAATCGCGCACACAGTCAAGAAGGCTGGGGCGGGTCTCTACAACATCATCCCGCTTATTCCCAACGCGCTTATGTCAGACGTTGCAGCTCCCAGTTGCGTGCTTATCGACGCTGCTCGCGCCGATGCCGAGCGGCACCTCACGGTATTTCGCCATTGCCAGCATTGCCGTGCCGATGCCATCGGTGTTCCCGGCGGCAAAGATTACGGCGAGCAGATCTACCGCAATCGCGTGCGCCAGGAGAATACCTTCTCCCACGGCTAGTGCCCTGCGTCATCCTCCACATATCTGCGGAATCCGGCCAAAGAGCGTGGCCCACAGCCAAAGAACGTGTCCCACAAAAAAAGCGCCCCTCGCAAGGGGCGCTTTTGCAACCTATGGTATGCAATCCTAGAACAGTGAGCTCTCGCCGGCAAAGGCCTGCACAACGGAACTCTCAAAGTTCGGACCGGGCTGCCAGGCATTATCCGCCATTACGTAATCCAGGGTGATGGTGGTCGTGGCAAGGGGCTCTGCGGCCAGCGCCTCAGTAAAGTAGCTGCCGATTGCCGCCATGACCTCAGCTTCTGACTTGCTTGCCCAAGAAGGGTTGTCCTGCATTGCGGTTACCTGCTCCATCGCGGCTTCCATAGCGGGACCAAGCTGCTTCACGGTGATATCAACGGTTGCTGTTGCGGCATCACCATCGATCTTGATGTCACCGACGGAGTAGGCAAAGCCGTCAAGCCATGACGCGATAAACGCGCTGCTGTCAATGCCGATATCACCCAGAGCGCTCATTTCAGATACTAGGAGCGCATAGGATGCCGAGTTCGCGTCCTTGAACTCATCAAGCTCCGCTGTCAGCCCTTCACGGATGACAGCCTCATCATTTTTGCCGCAGCCCACAAGAGCCAAAGCAGACAAAGCAAGCAACGCAGACATCAGTACCAGTACAAGTTTCCTCATGTTACCCCTCCTCGGTCAGGTGATTTGAGACTTACGAGTGCTCAGTTTACCAGAAATGCCAACAAGTCACACGCAAAATCAATTTTTTTGAAAAGACATTTTAAGGTGTTCAGGCTCGCTTGAATCAAGGGAGAAGCCCGTGGATTTTGTGGTGCTTTCAAGAAGCTTTCAAGAACTTTCAAGAAAGCGGTGAACGGTCTTGCAGTGGCTGAAAATTTGGCTATACTCTTAGGTAGCCTCATTCGCGAGTCCGGTCTATTAGATGGACCGACATGCGTAAATAGGGAGCCCAGATATTGTGGCGTACAGGTATCCTTCATTGGTGAGGAAGCTGGAAATCACGATGCGGGTACCCACCTTTTTAGGTGGGTTCATCCTTCCGGCTCGAGGATGGGGTGACGCGAATAAACGCCTCTGGATTATTCCAGAGGCGTTTTTGCAGTCAAGGGAGACCCCCCGTTTCTGACACTCCGTCTCCCTGGCTGCCCCTTCACGCAGGTTTTGGGGTACCATATGCACATGGAAACCTTGTTTACCGATATGGAGCGCAATGCGCTGAGTAGCGTGGCGCCGCTTGCCGTGCGCATGCGGCCCCGTACACTCGAGGAGTTGGTGGGGCAGCTTGAGGTGGTGGGCGAGGGCACCTGGTTGCGCAGCGCCATCGAGAGCGACACGCTCAGCTCCATCATCCTCTTTGGACCAGCAGGCACCGGCAAAACCACGTTGGCGCGCATCATCGCGCAGGTCACCCGCGCACACTTTACCGAGGTCTCTGCTGTGAGCGGTGGCGTGGGCGACCTGCGCCGCGTGATTGACGAGGCACAAAAGCGGCTCACCCTGCAAAACATGCGCACCATCCTCTTTGTGGACGAGATACACCGCTTTTCGCGCTCGCAGCAAGATGCGCTGCTCCATGCGGTGGAGGATCGCGTTGTGGTGCTCATCGGTGCCACTACCGAGAATCCCTTCTTCGAGGTCAACAGCGCGCTCATCTCGCGCTCGCGTGTCATCGAGTTCAAGACGCTTGCTGATGCGGACATCGAGCAGATCGTCACGCATGCCCTCAACAGCGACAAGGGCTTGGCGGGTGGCTACACCCTCACCGAGGCGGCGCTCAAGGCCATCACGGTGATGGCGGGTGGCGACGGTCGTGCTGCACTCACCACCCTTGAGATGGCAAGCGAGGTCGCTCGCAAGCCCGCTGCGTTGACCGATGCTGAGACAGACGAGTTGCAGACGGTTGTTGCGGGTGAGGACAAGAGGACGGGAGTGGGGCGGGGAGACGAGGCAGGGCAGGAGGGCGAGGTGCCTGTCTCCGGCACGCCCGGTTTT
>JAITTM010000055.1 GCA_031286975.1 Coriobacteriales bacterium | reverse complement strand
GAACTTCGTGCCGTTACCTTTGGCATAGTAGAAGCACTCGCCGCGCGGCTGCTCAAGACGCGAGACAGCAATCGAACCCGCCGCGGGAACCTCTTTGACCGGCACCGAGATGGGGGTGTCGGGCATCTTGTCCACCAGCTCCTTTATGATATCGATGGATTGCAGCACCTCTCGGGCGCGCACCTCGCAGCGCGCATAGCCGTCGCCCTGCTCGGAGGTTACGGGCACAAAATCGCTCAGGTCGCCATAGCCGCCATAGCCGTAGGAGCGGATATCCTCGGCGACGCCGGAGGCACGGGCAAAGGGACCGACAATGCAAAGGTCGAGCGCCTGCTCCCTTGAGAGGTAGCCCACTCCGGTAAGCCTGTTGGCGACCGATCTGTCTTTGAGAAAGGTCTTGAGCAGCTGCGCATATTCGGCGCGCATGCCATCGAGCACCAAGACGATACCGCGCAGATCCTCATCGCTGATGTCCTGGTTGACACCACCAACGTTGCAGGCCGTGAGGATAACGCGCCCACCCGTCGTCTGCTCAAAGATGTCGAGCACACGCTCGCGCAAACGCCAGCACTGCATGAAGAGGTTTTCGTAACCAAAACCATCGGCCAAAAGCCCCATCCAGAGAAGGTGGCTGTGGATACGAGAGAGCTCGTGCCAAATCACGCGCAGGTACTCGGCACGCTTGGGTATCTCGATATGCATGAGGTTCTCGACGGTCTGCGAATAGCCCAGGCTGTGCCCAAAGCTACAGATGCCGCAGATGCGCTCGGTCACCAGCACGAACTGCTGAAAGTCCTTCTTGGACACAAGCTTCTCAAGACCGCGGTGGATAAAACCGATCTGTGGTATGGCCTCGACGACCTTCTCGTCTTCGATGACCAGGTCAAGGTGCACTGGCTCCGGCAGAACCGGATGCTGGGGGCCAAAGGGTATGACGGTTCTTGTTCCCATGCTGCCTCCTTCCTACGCTTCTTTTGTGGGTACCGGGCAGGCGCCGTAGTTGGCGGCACCGTAGGTGTTGTCTGCTGCCGCAGCGAGAGCCGCGGACGAATGGGGGTTCATGGGCGTGGGCACGCTCACGGTGTAGAAGTTGCCGCCAAAGTCGATGGCGATACCCTCAATGGTGACACCAAAGAGATCATGTGTCTCGTTCTCGAACACGAAGGAATTGAAGTAGATGTCGCTGATGGCCGGCAACACGGCATCATTGGTGACATTGAGCACGAGATTCTCAAACGCCTCTCCCTTTGAGAACGAATAGAGCAATTCGACACCGTCCTTGATGGTGGTGCCGCATATATTCACGAAGCGCCAGCCGCTGTCTTTGTAGGACTGCACTTTCTGCCTCAGCTGCGCGCTGTCTATCTCGATAAAAACCTGGGGATCCATAGTGACTCCTTACGCTTGAGCCTGGGTCTTGGCCAACGCTTCATCTCGAATCGTCTGGCCGTCAACGAACTTATCGGCAGCTGTTACGCAATCGGGAAGGGTTTGCTCCACAAGCGAACCGGCTGCCAAGGCGGCGCGCTTCTGCTCCAAGACACCCAGACCGGTTACTACAGCATCAATGATCGCCTCGGGGCGCACAGCGCAACCGGGAGCGTACACATCGACGGGGATGGCCTTGTCGATGCCACCCAAGGTGTTGTAGCACTCCTTGAAGATGCCGCCTGTGCAGGCACAGATGCCACAGGCGATAACGACCTTGGGTTCAAGCATCTGACCGTATATCTGTTGCACCACGTTGATATTGCGCTCGTTGACGCTGCCGGTGACCAGAAGGACGTCGGCATGCTTGGGGTTTCCTGTGTTGATGATGCCAAAGCGCTCAACATCATACATGGGGGTCAGACAGGCCAATACCTCGATGTCACAGCCATTGCAGCTGGACGCGTCGTAGTGGATAAGCCAGGGTGATTTGATGGTTGACGACATGGTCACCTCCTACGGGATCCAGACGAGTAAAGCGATATTGAGTACGGTGCAGACGAGAGCCACTGCCCACGACGAGGCAAGCATCGCCTGCCATTTGACGCGGGCGAAGTTGTTGTCGATGAGTATCTCGAGAAAATAGACCAGAATCACTCCCCCAATGACCGCAGGGATGGCCCACCAACTGCCCCAGACCAAAAAGAGAGCTACCCAACCAAGAAAGAGGATGTTCTCGTACCAATGCATGATCTCGACCTTGGCAAGTGTTCGCCCGCTCATCTCGGTTGAGATGCCCTTGACGAGCTCCTGATGCGCGTGGTGCGAATAGCTCAGGTCGAAGGGCGACTTGCGGAGCTTGATGGTGAGGATGAACAGCAGGCCAAAGAAGACGAGTGGCAGGCTGAGGAGGAGGGGCTCACTTTGCTCAAGCACGGCAAAGGTGTCAAAACTGCCCAACACCAGATAGAAGGTCACAGTAATGAGGATGACCATCGGCTCGTAGCTCATGACCTGCATTATCTCGCGCTCGGCTCCGATCTCAGCATAGGGAGAGCGCGTGGAGAAGGCCGCGATAATGAAGAAGAGACTCGAAAGCGTGAGCACGAATATCACCAGCAGGAAGTTGCCGCCAGCAAAGAAGAACACGCCGGAGAGAATGGCAAGTACAAGCGAGATACCCACGTAGAAGCCCTGGTAGGAGTTGACCGAGACATCCTCCTTTGCCAGAAGTTTGCGCACGTCATAATAGGGCTGCAAAAGCGGTGGTCCCACCCTGCCCTGCATACGGGCGGTCACCTTGCGATCGATCCCCGCGAGCAGACAACCTAAAACGGGGGCAAGGATGCCAAAGCCTACAAGGGAGAGAGCAAACGACAACAGAGTCATAATAAACCTCCCATCTGTAAGCAAACCACAAGCAAACCGATCACCATGATGGTGATGCAGATGATATTGGCGGGAAGCACCAGGACCTTCTCACCAAACCAGGCATCGAGATACCAATTGCGTTGACCGGCCTTAGTGATGCCTGAAAGCGAGTCACGAAAGCTCCGCTGCTCGAAATCAATGCCGACACCGGCCATATAGATGTCAACCTTGCGCTTCTTTTCGCGCCCAAAGCGCACCAAGAACACGAGCACGAGGGCAAGGACTATGAACATCATGATGAGCAGGTTGTCCAAGTCGATGGCGCC
>JAITTM010000210.1 GCA_031286975.1 Coriobacteriales bacterium | reverse complement strand
CAACTACACCGGAACAAAGACGATAAACTTTGCCATCACCGCAATTGCGCAAAGCACTGCTGTGGTGGTGACCGATCCCGGAACAAAGACCTACGGGGATGCCCCCTTTGCGCTTGGGGCCACCGGTGGCAACGGCAGCGGTGGCTATGTCTTTGAGCTGGTGGGCTCTCCCAACGCGGGGACACTTGCCGGTGATACCGTAACCATCACCGGTGCAGGCGCAATAAACGTCCGCGCAAAACGCTCAGGCGATGGCAACTACAGCGAAAGTGGCTGGAGTGCCACCCAAACCATCACGGTGGCCAAAGCCAACCAAAGCGCTCTGACTATCAACAGCCTGCCGGCGCATACCTTTGGCAGCCCCTATACCATCACCTCTACCGGTGGCAGTGGAACCGGGGCAGTGAGCTATGAGATAGTGGCTGGCGGCACGGGCATAGGCAGCTTAAGCGGCACGGGCAACAATACGCTTGCCATCACCCAGGCTGGCACCTTCATGCTCAAGGCGACCAAGGCCGCAGATGCCAACTACAACGCCCAGGACAGCAGCCTTGCTCCTTTCACCTTGACGGTGAGCAAGGCAAGCCAGAGCACCTTGAGCATCAACAGCTCAGCGACCCACACCTTTGGCTCCACCTATACCATCAGCTCTACCGGCGGCAGTGGGACCGGCTCAGTGAGCTATTCGATTGAGGGCGGCACGGGCTCGGGCACCTTAAGCGGCACCAATAACGAGACCCTTACCATCACCCAGGCGGGCACCTTCATCTTAAAGGCGACCAAGGCTGGCGATGTCAACTACAGCCTCGCCGAAAGTGCCACCTTCCTGCTCACCGTTGCCAAGGCCAGCCAGTTGGGCACGCCTGTTGTCGATACACCGGCCACCATCACCTATGGCACAAGCCCAGCTACCTTAACGGCCTCCGGCATTACCACGGGTCTGGCCTGGGAGTTCAGGCTGGCTGAGCCCAACGCCAAAGCGTCCATCAGCGCAACTGGCACTTTGAGCTTTACCGGTGCTGGCACGGTGAAGGTACAGGTGCGCAGGCTGGGAGATGCCAACTACCTTGATTCTGCCTGGTCGGCGGTCAAGGACATCATCATCGAGAAGGCGGATCAAAGCCCCTTGTCCGTCACTCCGCCAAGCCCCGCTTTGGTCTACGGCAACTCAGGCAGGAGCCTGAGCAGCTCAGGTGGCAGTGGTACAGGAGCAGTGAGCTATACGCTGGATGCCGGTACGGCGGCCAGCGTTGCGGCAGGCGGAGCCCTGAGCATAACGGGCGTGGGCGCAATCACCGTTACCGCCACCAAGGCCGGAGATGCCAACTACAAGCCAGTGAGCAGCTTACCGCTTGTCATCGCCATCGGGCCTGCCCCTATCACAGGCTTTGTCAATCCGAGCAGTGTGATTGCGGGCAAATCGGATAATCCCAGCTCCTTTGTGCCCGGGTTTGTTGACAGCCCGACCACTGCGGCTACGCTGCTTGCGTTATACCCCACGGTGACGGCTAACATCGCAGGGGGCAGCCTCAGCGTGCCGGTAAGCGCGTGGGTATCTGTTGGCACAGCCTACGACAAGACGATACCAGGCGAGTATCGCTTTGAGGCGACGCTAGGTGCGCTTCCCGCTGAGGCGACCAATGCCGGGGCGCATACAGCGACGGTCACCGTTATCGTCAATGACGTCTTGCACGGGGTGACCCTTGACCAAAGCGGCAGCATTTCGCTGGGCACGGTGCCGTATGGCTACACCACGGCAAGCCTGGCGCATAGTGTGGGTATCACCAACATCGGCACACAGGCCACCGGCTCACTTAAGGCAACACTTACCGGAGCAAACCCGGCAAGCTTTATCGTATCGGGCGGCGGTGTGCTCTCATCCATCGCCTTTGGGCAGAGCAGTTCGGCTTTGACGGTCACCCCCGCATCCGGGCTGGCGGCTGGCAGCTATAGCGCGACTTTGACCATTGCCAGCAACGAGGCCGCCAATGCTGACCTCGTGCCCAAGAGCTACGAGGTGAGCTTCACGGTCACACCTGCGGAGCTTACCGGCTTTGAACCCCTTGCCGATGTGGTGGCTGGCTCTGCCGGGGCAGCGACCTTTGCAGACGCGGCTGCGGTTATCGCCGCTTTGCCCACCTCAGCCACTGCCACCTTTGCCGGGGGGACCATCACGGTGCCCATCACCTCGTGGCAAGACACGGATGGCTATGACCCCTCTGCCGCCGGCTCCTACACGTTTAGCGCTGTGTTGGGTCTCCTGCCTGCCAACGTGCAGAACAGCGGCGGGCATACGGCAACTGTCGAGGTGGTCATCTCCGTGGTGGACAAAGACGAGCTGCAGGCTAGGGTGGTTGCGCTGAACAACCAGATAGCCGCCGGACCAACGCTTGGCCTGCACGAGAAGAACTACGATGCTGACACCTGGGCTGATCTGCTGGATGCTTTGGCGGCTGTCCCGCCGGTGCTAAGCGATCCCTTTGCCACCCAGGCTGCGGTTGATGATGCCTTGGCTGCCCTTAATGCCGCCGTGGGAGGACTGGTGCGCAACCATCAGGTGTTGGAGCATTCACATCAGGCGAATCTGGGTGGCCAAAATGGACTGACCGCATTGGGGCAGGAGGTGACCATCGAGTTTAGAGGGGATTATCGCGACATCACCGCGTTTGCTCTCAACGGAACCGCCTATACGCTCTCTGCCTATGTCGATGAGGTCACGCCGCGCATCATCACCGAGCGTGGCGGCGCTACTGTGGGCAGCATCACCAACGGCAGTGGCATCGTGCAACTTTTGCCCGCCTTTACCGATCGGCTGCAAAACGGCACGCATATCCTGACCGTGACCTTTGTCGACGCATCAGGCAGCCAGGACGGCACAGCTACCTTGGTGGTGATGCGCTCAACAGGCAGCGGTGGCAGCGGTGGCAACGGTGCAGATCCCGGAGCCGGAACCCCCATACCAAGTACGGGAGATGACTCCTTGTTAGGGAGCGTGGCCGGAGTACTGGCTGTTTCAGGCTTGCTCATGCTGGCGCTTGTCTGGTTCGTGCGCCGACGCAGGGGTGACCCTGCGTCGGCAGAGCGCCGATAGACCCAGCAGCCTGCGTTAACTGTGCCCCTGCGTACATTCAGCACGCAGGGGCACAGTTGCCCTGCCTGACGCAGACTACTGGCTTCTTTCAAAATCCAAACACTTGGTTTGGAAACTCTTCAGGTTCCGTTAAGATTGCTCTGCTAGAGTCTGCCTCATGGTTGCGCTTGCAAACAGATCATCCAGCCTGCGCGCTCGGCAAGACGGTGTTGTCGAGGGTTTTTTGGAGCTCCTTTGGCCTACGCGCTGTATCGGTTGCGAAAAGCCCGGGGCGCTGCTCTGCCCCAGCTGCTTTGTGGCGCTGCCCTTTATCGATCGCGCGCTTGCGTGCGAGCGCTGTGGTGCACCCTTTGGCACGCTGCTGTGCACCGAGTGCAACACGGCGGACGGGCCGCGGGAGTTCGCGTTTACGCAGGCTGCCTGTGCCTTCGAGTTCAAGGACATCGTGGCGCGCATGATTGTCGCCTACAAGGATCAAAGCGAGCGACGCCTTGCGCCTTTGCTCGCGCGCTTTGTGCAGCAGGCGCTGCCGCCCGAGTGGCAGCGTTGGGCAGATGCCATCAGCTACATCCCCTGCGACCGCCGGGCTCTGCGCAAACGCGGCTTCGACCACATGCAGCATCTGGCTGCGGCCTCTGCGGATCTTGTGGGTCTGCCAGCGGTGGCGCTCCTGCGCAAGGGGGCATCGACCGATCAGCGCAAGCTGGGTAGGGCGGGGCGCGAGGAGAACATGACCACGGCCTTCTCCGCGGATGAAAGGGTGGCAATGCCGAGGCATGTTTTGCTGCTCGATGACGTATTCACCACGGGTGCAACCCTGGATGCCGCCTCCCGTGTGCTGCTTGCCGCCGGAGCGGCAGAGGTCAGGGTGGCTTCGGTCGCCCGTGTCTGGTGAGAAGGGCGCCGCTCTGGTAGAATTCAACCATTCCCTTCGGGTCTGTGGTTGCGGGCGCAAGCCTTAGTCCATGGCAGACGCGGCCAAAAGGATCCACGTAAGCAGCGGGGTTTCCCGTTTTGTGAGCACGGCGCGTCTTAGGGGTAAGTCGTACCGTCTGTGACAAGGCATCCGCCTTCCGGACGAGAGGGCCAGTAGTGAGATGGTATCAAGCAACCGCCCCAGTATGCGAGTGTGGGGTCAAAGACCAGGTCAGCCGAAGGGAACCTGTAATCGAGACAGGAAGAAGAATAGAGGATTCATGAAGCGCATCAAACCGGTTGTTATGTTGGCTCTGACGGCGTTGCTTGTTGCAAGTCTGGGGCTCAGTGGATGTGCCGGTGTTGTTGGGAGCAAAGAGGTGACGCTCACTCCTGTGGTCACTGTGCCAGTTGTGGGCCAAGACGGTGTGCTGCGCGTGGGCATTGATACCACAAACGCTCCCTTTGCTGGCCGTTCTAATAGCGAGATAATCGGTATCGATGTCGATATCGCCGCCGACCTGGCCACCCAGCTGGGTCTGAGACTCGAGTTGACCGACATCGCCGGGCAGGATCCCGACGCGCTGCTGGAGGCGGGGAGCGTCGATGTGGTAATGGGTCTTGAGCCCGACGAGTCGCATCTGTATCGCTCACATCTGGTTGGTCCTTATCTGCTGGACGGGCCTGCCATCTTTACGGTGCAACTCTCAAATGAGCCCGAGCCCTTCTCGATCAACAACCTTGTGGGCGCGACGGTTGCCGCGCAACAGAACTCGCTCTCATCCTGGAAGGTGGGCGAGCTCATTGGTGCAAACGCCGTTCAGTCGTATCCCTCACTTGACAGCGCGTTTGACGACTTGGCCAATGGCCTGGTTTCCTATGCGGCATCGGATGCCATCGTTGGCTCCTTTCTGGCGGTGAACTACAAGAATGTCACCTGTGTGGGGCTTCTCGACAACCCCCTGGGAGCCTATATGGGTGTCGCTTCCACCAATCTTGAGCTGGGTGATGCCTTGACCGCCGCGTTGAGGAGGATTCGTGATAATGGCGAGCTCAAGGTGCTGGTGACCAAATGGCTGGGGCCGGTCTCGACCAGTGTGGTCATCAGCGAGCAGGCCATCGTGGCCTCGGGCGGTACGGCTGGCGCGGGTAATCCCGTTGTGGTGAATGAGCAGTCCACAGACGCGGGAGACGACCTGCCCGACCCCTCACTTGCCGACAGCGCCCAGTGAATCGCGGATTTAACAAAAAATCCCTGCGTGAAACACCCGTTTATGGGGTACCCTATAGCAGTCTTGTTTTGCCTTGAGCGAACAGAGTGACACAACAAGGAGGAGATCATGAAAGCACACACAAAGAAAGCCCTTGCGTTTGCCTTGGCCGCGGTCTTAGCGCTCGGTCTCATGCTGAGCGGTTGCGGCGGTGATGCTGGCAGCACCACGCCGCAAACTGGTGGTTCCGGCAGCGGAGAAACCCCGGCCACCTTAACTGATGGCGACCTGGGCCTGATTACCCAAGGCAAGCTCACCGTGGGCTCTGACTGCGACTATCCGCCCCTCATCTATCTTGAGGGCGACAAGCCCCTGGGCTTCGAGTTCGAACTCCTGGATGCCATCGCCACCGATCTGGGGCTCACCCTCGAGTTTTTGCCCCCGCAAAACTTCGACACCCTGGTAACCCAGGTGCAAGGCGGCGGCAAGATGGATCTTGCTGTCTCGTCGCTGACCATCACCGATGATCGCCTCAAGTCCATCGACTTCTGCACACCCTACTTCGACTCGAACCAAGCCGTCGTGACGCTCACGTCGAGTGCGCTCACGTCGAGCGCCGACCTTGCGGGCAAGACCATCGGCGCGCAGTCGGGCACCACGGGTGAGATGTGGTCCAACGAGAACATCCCCGGTGCTACGGTCAAGAGTTACAACCAAGCCAGCGAGGGTCTTGCCGCCCTGCAGGCCGGCGATATCGAGGCCCTTATCTTTGACGAGCCGGTGGCGTTTTACCAGGTTAACAAGACCTATACCGATTGCCAGATTGTCGAGGTCATCCCCACCGGCGAGCAATACGGTTTTGCTGTGAGCAAGGAGAACCCCGCGCTCAAAGAGGCCGTGAAC
>JAITTM010000064.1 GCA_031286975.1 Coriobacteriales bacterium | reverse complement strand
AACGCCAAATGCCCCAAAGGTCTGCTGCCTTTGAGGGTTTGTCTTTCCTCTTTGCACATTCTCTTTCAAATGACACGCCCTTGTGCCTTCGCTATCCCAGCCCCATGCTTGTGTTACGTCCTTGAACAGCGTGCAGATAGTTTGTTTCAGTCACCTGCAAAGTGGATTGTACACGAAGTTCAGAGTGCATTACGGATTTCTACAGATACTTCATAAGTGCGTATTGCCTCAAAATAAAAAGTACTCGAAATACGAAGTGGGGCATTTCAACCTACCTTCAACTATAATGGAGTTGCAAGCGTTACAAACCTGCTTGGTTCTTCTATCCAATGGATGTGTTACAAGGGGTGGAGCTACGCCCGCAAGGGAGCACAGGGGTCATGCGAAGGAACATCTCAGGGGTCATCCTTATCATCATCGGTGTGTGCGTTGTGTTCGCGGTTCTCGTCATTTTGGGGGCTGGGGCGGGAGTGGGGCGGTTCCAGATCAGCCTGACGGATTCGCCGACCTATGTGAAGCGCGGTTTTGACCCCGCAATCGTTAGCCAGCCGCTCGATACCACCGCAGAGCACTGGGACAGCATCATCCCCGCCAAAAGCACAACGGGCAAGGCGGTCAAGCACATCCTACCGCCGGATGGGCGGCGCCCGTTTTTCTCCCCAGCTGCTGGAACCGACGAGGAGTTCACCTATGTGATTCCCTTTATGTTGGACGAGGCAACTATGGCGCTGCTCAATGGCGAGCCGCCTGTGCTGCCCGGTCTGTACCTGGCGGGCATTGGCGACAACTGGGCGATCTATCTCAACGGAAGCCTGGTTGCGCGCGAGCTGCATCTTGACGAGAGCGGGCAGATAGCCGAGCACAACGCCTGGCGCGGCGTGGGATTCGCCCTTGATCGCGACCTGCTCAAGCAAGGGGAGAACATCCTGGTGTTCAGGGTAATCGGCTCTCCCGACTACGGGTTTACCGGGTTGTTCTACACCGAGCCCTACTATGTGGGCGACTACCAAAGCGTCGCGCGGCAGAGCTCTGACTATCTCACGCTGATATTCTGCACCGTCTATGTGTTTGTGGGTCTGTATCACCTCCTGCTCTTCTTGATGCGCAGGCGCGACCGATACAACCTCTATTACAGCCTGTTCTCCGTTGTGGTGGGGGTATACTTTCTGTGCAGGAGCCCCCTGGTCAACCTGCTGGTCGCTAACTCGCTCGTCACGCAGAAGGTCGAGTTCGCTGCCCTGTATCTGCTTGCCTTTCTTCTGGCGGCATTCATCGAGAAGCTCAACTTTAACAGGCTCCTGCTGCCCACCAGGATCTATGGCCTCACAACGCTTTTGGCCATCATCGCCCAATCGGTGTTCTCGATCGAGTTTGCGGAGGACATGCTGAGCGTCTGGCGGCTGTTTAGCATCGCACTCGTCGCCTACATCGTCGTGTACGATGTAGCCTTCACCTTTTTCAAGGGGGTGCACCAGAGCTGGAAGGAGGCGGCAGGGGCGGCAGGTGAGAAGAGCTTGGGCAGAGCCATCGGCAGCGCACTGCTCAGCACCTCGCTGGGCAACATCCTTATCACCATCATCTTTTTGGGTGCCACGGTGATATTCGATACCATGGACTCCCTCTTCTTGCACACGGGGGTCGCCCTGACCAAATACACCTTCTTCATCTTCACGGTGGTTGCCGCTTTTATCCTCGCCAAGCACTTTGCCAACTCCTATAGGGAGGTCAACGAGCAGAAGGACACCCTGGAGGAGCTGGTGCAGGAGCGCACCAGGGAGCTGGCAGAACAGGTGGTGATTGCGGAGGCGGCCTCACAGGCAAAAAGCGCGTTTATGGCAACGATGAGCCACGAGATACGCACGCCGCTCAACGCCATCATCGGGCTGAGCGACATCGAGTTGCAACGGAACCACTCCCCTGCCACCTTTGAGAATCTGGAGAAGGTGAGAAGTTCGGGCGCAACGCTGCTGGGCATCATCAACGACATCCTCGACATCTCGAAGGTCGAGGCGGGCAGCTTTGAGATCATCTCCGATGTCTATGATGTCGAGAACCTGATAACCGAAACCGTGCAGATCAATATCGTACGTATCGGCGAGAAGCCCCTCAGCTTTGAGCTTGAGGTGGACGAATCACTGCCCCTGCAGCTCTTTGGTGACGAGCTGCGCATCAAGCAGATCATGAGCAACGTGCTCTCAAACGCCTTCAAGTACACCAAGGAGGGCAGCGTGCGGATGGTGATACGCCAGGAGCCCGCCGGGGAGAGCAGCGTGCCGCGTGCTGAGCACCAAGAGCCCGCCGGGAAAAACGGCGCGGAGAAGGGCGTCTTGTTGCTGGTAGCCGTGAGCGACACCGGCGACGGCATCCGCCCCGAGGACATCGACCGGCTCTTCAGCGAATACAGCCAGCTCGATACCAAGGCAAACCGCAAGATAGAGGGCACGGGGCTGGGGCTCTCCATTACCAAGAAGCTGTTGGATCTGATGGGTGGCTCGATTGCGGTTGCAAGCGAATACGGCGTGGGTAGCACCTTCACAATGCGGATACCGCAACAGCTGGCGGGGTCACAGACACTCGGATCTGAGCGTGCGCGGGCTCTAAACGCCCTGCGCTTCATGCTCGAGCAGCAAAACCCTGTGCAGACCCTCGAACGCTCCTACATGCCCTACGGCAGGGTGCTCGTGGTGGATGACGTCATCACCAACCAGGAGGTCGCCCACGGCTTGCTTGAAACCTACGGGCTCGCCGTTGATAAGGTGAGCAGCGGTGCGGAGGCAATCGCGCTGCTGCGGGCAGGAGAGCCCCGCTACGACCTTGTTCTCATGGACCACATGATGCCCGAGATGGACGGTGTGGAGACAACCGCTTGTATACGTGAGACCATCGACTCCGACTATGCGCGCAAGATCCCCATCATCGCCCTGACAGCCAACGCGCTGGCCGGCAACAGGGAGATGTTCTTGGCGCACGGATTTAACGACTTTGTGCCCAAGCCCATCGATATCTTCTTGTTGGACAAGGTGCTGAACACCTGGATCCGCGACGTGCAAGACGAGGAAACCCTGCGCGCCGCTGAAGCCGAGCAACAACAACTCAGAGGCATGTACGAGATCTGAGCACCAAAGGCGGAGCCGGTTGTTCTAAAAATCGACTCTCCGCTTGCCAGACTACCAAAGAGCCTTAATCTGGGAATTTTTGCTTAAGCCACTCAAGAATTCTCAATTGGTCTGCTCCGGTTGCTCTGCGAACCTGAATCAGAAGTTTTTCGAAGGAAGGCCGATCAAGGGTTAGATTAGAGGCTCCCTCGTTACAAACGCTGCAGATCCGCTGTATGTTTTTGTACGGAGA
>JAITTM010000202.1 GCA_031286975.1 Coriobacteriales bacterium | reverse complement strand
ACCATCCGCGACATGACGGCGCGCTGTTTGCGCAAGGAGGGCTACACCACCGACGTCTGCGCCAGCGGAGAGGTGGCGTTTGGGTTGCTTTACGAGCACCGCTACGACCTCGTGATCCTCGACATCATGCTCCCCGGCATGAGCGGACAAGAGATCCTCAAGGAGCTGCGTCGCACCAGCGACATGCCCATCTTGATGATGACCGCACTCAGCGACGAAGAAAACCAGCTGCGCGCCTTTGAGCACCAGGCCGATGACTACGTGGTCAAGCCCTTCTCCCTGCAGATCCTTGTCAAACGCGTCGAAGCCTTGTTGCGTCGCAGTGGTGCCCTCTGCACCGAGATCAGGGCAGGCGCGCTCACCCTCTATCCCGACACGCTCACCGCCAGCTACCGCGACGTCACCATCACGCTGACCCCCAAGGAGTTCGACATTCTCCGCCTTTTTGTTACCAACAGCCACCGCATCCTCATGCACGAGACCCTGCTCGTGCGCATCTGGGGCTATGATTTCGACGGCAATCAGGGCATCGTCCACGCCAGCATAAAAAAGCTGCGCGACAAGCTCCCCGCTGGCATGATCCAAACCGTTAAGGGCTTTGGCTATCGTCTGATGGTCGATGACAACAAAGAGACAGACTCCGGGGAGAAGGACGGGCGCTGACGATGCCGCAACCCACACTACAAACTTCCTCGCCCCCGGCTCCCGGCTGCCCCGCCCCGCAGACGAGCCGCCCCGCCGTCCCACCAACGGGCGCCGCCCCGCCAACAGACCCTGCTGCCCCGCCCCGCCGCCACTTTGGTATCTTTGCGACCATCTTTCTGTATACGATGCTGCTCTTGGCAGTTCTTATCGGCGCGATGTTCTTTTTCTTCTCCGACCAGATACGCACAGTTGTTACTCTCACCCAGCAGCACAACACCACCGCGGCGTTCAGACCGTTGCTTGAGCAACTGCACAGCAAACCCCCCGGTGAAATAGCGGAGTTCGCCCAGCGCTTCCACGAGCAAAACGCGTCCTTTGAGTTCCGATTTGAGGACGCAAACGGCGAGCTTATCTACCAGACCGAGGGCTTTACCCTACCTGATGGCGAGGTCAGCATCTCGATGAGCCCTGAGCGGATGAGCCTAGGAGACACCAGCATCCAGCTTGATGGCAGTGCTTTTGGGCAGGCAATGCCCATCGGTGACGGTGAGGCGCTTTTTGTGATGACTGCGGACAACGGGGTGAGCCTATATGTTTTTGCGCCCGTCGCCCAAAACGACGTTCTCGCCAGTATCTGGGGCACCATCCTGTTCGCGCTGCTCATCATCGTGGCCGCGAGTCTTGTGGCGGCGCTGCTGCTCGCCCGCCGCATCGCGCGCCCCGTCCAACAGATAGCGCTCGATACGCACCGCATGTCGGCGCTTGAGGATGTGGACAGCCCCACGCCGCGCAACGACGAGATCGGCGACCTCGCCCAAGACGTCTACAAGATGTATCGCAACCTGCAGCAGACCATACGTAATCTTGAGGAGGAGATCGAGCGCGAACGTGAGATGGAGGAGAGCCAGCGTTACTTCTTTGCCGCCGCCTCCCACGAGCTCAAGACCCCCATCGCCGCCTGCGCGTCAATTCTCGAGGGGATGGAGACGGGCGTCATTGAACCCGAGGAATACAGCCGTTACCTGCGGGAATGCATGGCGCTGCTCGCCGCCCAGAATCGCCTTGTGACCGAGATACTCGAGGTGGTGAAACTCAACGATGTCGCCCTCAGGCCCCGCTTTGCTCCTGTGTCTCTCGCCACAGCCATCGATACCGCCCTTGCTGCTCATCTTTTGCTTGCGGAGCGAAACGAGCTTGTCGTCACCGTGGACGTTCCCGCTCACCTTACGGTCTGCTCCGACGCGGGGCTTTTGCAAAAGGCCCTCTCGAACCTCATCCTCAATGCCCTGCAGAACACCCCACCCCAGGGCAGCATCCACATCTTCACCGGCGCTGTCAAAGACGCGGAGTGCATAAGCCTCAGCATCCAGAACACGCCCGCCCAGGTTCCCGAGCAGATACTGCACCGCCTGTCCGAGCCCTTCTTCCATGCCGACCCTGCCCGCACCCGCTCTCAAGGGCGCTCGGGGCTTGGCCTCACCATCGTGAAAAAATCCCTCGACCTGATGCAGGCCTCCTTCCAGATACAAAACACCCCCGATTCCGTCCTCGTAACCATGGAACTCAGTGCGCCAAAAGAACCGCTCCCATCTTGACCCTCTTTGCTCCCCCTTGGCGCTGGTATACTGGTCTCGGTCAATCAACGAGAGGATGTAACATGCCGGGAATAGTGTTGGTGGGTGCACAGTGGGGCGATGAGGGCAAGGGCAAAATCACCGATCTTATCGCAAACGATTTTGACTATGTCGTGCGCTACCAGGGCGGCAACAACGCCGGGCACACCGTGATCGCCAACGGGCATAAGCTGGCACTGCACCTCATTCCCAGCGGCATCATGTATCCCAATATCACACCCATGATAGGCAATGGTTGCGTGGTCGACCCGCGTATACTGATCGAGGAGATGGACAAGCTCGAGGCCGAGGGCTTCTCAACCGAGCGCCTCATGCTGTCGGGCAACGCGCATCTCATCATGCCCTACCACCTCAAGATCGACGAGGAGTCCGAGCGCAAGCTGGGCGACAACCTGATTGGCACCACCAAGCGTGGCATCGGCCCTGCCTACCAGGACAAAGCCGAGCGCAGCGGCATCCGCGTTCAGGACCTGCTGGACGAGCACATTTTTCGTCTCAAGGTCGAGACAGCCCTTGTGGAGAAGAACGAGTGGCTCACCAAGATATACAACAGCGCCCCGTTTACCGCCGAGGCGATTTGTGACGAGTACCTGCCTTACGCACAACGCATCAAACCGCATATCGTCGAGTCGAGCCAGCTGCTCAACGAGGCGCTGCGCGCCAACAAATGGGTGCTGTTTGAAGGCGCACAGGGCACGCTGCTCGACATCGACCACGGCACCTATCCGTTTGTCACCAGCTCGTCGTGCACGGCGGGCGGCGCGGCCATCGGCAGTGGCGTGGGGCCCACAGCCATCAACAAGGTGCTGGGCATCGCCAAAGCCTACATCACCCGCGTGGGCTCGGGGCCCTTTCCCACAGAGCTCTTTGACGAGACAGGCGAGAAGCTGGCGAGCGTGGGCGGCGAGGTGGGCGTGACCACCGGTCGCGCACGGCGCTGCGGCTGGTACGATGCCGTTATCGTCAAATATGCCGCCGAAGTCAACGGCCTGACGGATCTCTGCATCACTAAACTCGACGTGCTGAGCTGCCTTGACACCATCAAGGTCTGCGTGGCCTACGAGCACGAGGACAAGCGCTACACCACGGTTCCTGGCCAACAGACGGCCTTTCACAAGGCGACGCCCCTCTACGAGGAGCTGCCCGGCTGGAAGACCGACATCACCGGCTGCACCTCCTATAAGGAGCTTCCCCGCGAGGCCAAGGACTACATCGAGTTCATAGAGGAGCTGGCTGGTGTACCCGTGTCGATCATCGCCGTCGGCCCCGATCGCGACCAAACCATCATGCGTCGCTGGAAGCCCCGCTCGTAGCGACCTTCTCTTTGGTCGACATCCCGAATAATCTTAAGTCGGGCCTTAGGTCGAAGGATCTCAGGTGGCTTTACTCATTAAAAAAGCGCCAGTATCGCAGTGTGTCACAACCTGCAGGGTGCTGCCTGCAACAAAAGCCGCGAGTAGGAGAGCGCTTGTAATCAATGGGTGAGACTGGCAAGTGGTCGCGTCAGCATATACTATAATTTACCCTGAAGCGCCAGAGTGGCTGGGGCACAAAATATAAAGGAGGAAAGTTATGGAAAACAGAAAGAGAGACCTGTCACGCAGGGCGTTTTTGGGCATTGGCGGCGTGGCCGCAGCTTCAGTTGCAGCGGCATCGCTGGCGGCGTGCGGCCCCAGCAGTCCCAGCGACAAAGAAACGGCACCTGAAGGCGGCACTGCCCCCGCGGCACAGTCTGCCGATCTGGGGGGAAGCATCGCCGTCATGCACCCGATTGCCGATACCGACATCTCCGAGACCATCGACTATGATGTTGTTGTCATTGGTGGTGGTCTTTCTGGCGGTGTGGCAGCAGCAAAGGCCTCTGAGGGCGGTAAGAAGGTTGCCGTTTTGCAGAAGGCTGAGGTAGCAATATCCAACGGCGCTGGCGGAGCGGCCTGGAACTCCAAGATGCAGCAGGAGTTGGGTGTTGAGTTCGATCCGTGGGAGGCGGTTATCGAGTGGACCCGCCAAGGAGAGAACCGCGCGGATCTCGACCTGCTCAAGACATGGATATACAACTCCGGGCCGGCTATGGATTGGTTGATTCCTCTGACCAATGATGTCGAAGGTGTCGGCCCGGTTATTTGCGGGCTGAATGCTGGCATGGATTATCCTGATGCTTGGAACTACGCTTACGGCACCGTGCATATGTGGATTGGTCAGATGCAAGCTCTTGCCCAGTGGTGTCTTGACTATACCGAGCAAAACGGAGGAACCGTCTATTACAGCACCCCTGGAGTGCAGATTCTCCGCGAAGGTGATAAGTCCGGCAAGATTACGGCTGTCATCGGCCTTAAGGAAGACGGTACTTACATCAAGCTGAACGCAGCCTCCGTTATCTTGGCTGCTGGCGACTATGGCAATAACCCTGTGCTGCGCGCCCAATATCTGCCGCATGCAGAAGGCCTGATCACCGCCTATATGCGACCCGATATCAACACCGGCGACGGTCAGTATATGGGCACCTATATCGGTGGCAAGATGCAGTTGGCTCCGCACTGCTCAAATATCCACTACGATCCACCCACTGAAGTGCCAGATGTACCGGGTTCAGGTATTCCTTGGTTGTTCGTGAACAAGAATGGTAAGCGGTTTTGCAACGAGGACGTACAATACGGCCAACTTTATGCACAGGCTATGAATCAGCCCGACTTCACCCATTATCAAATCTTCGATGAGAACTTCCGCACCGACTGGGAAGACATGGGTTCCGGCATGATGAAAAAGGAGCCGCCGGTACCAATTGTGGAGGGTGTCGATCAGGGCGTCGTTGATGGCAAGGTCTTAAAGGCTGATACGATTGCCGATCTCGCTGCGGCAATCAAAGTAGATGCTATCGCGCTGCAGGCGACTGTTGACCGCTATAATGTGCTGGTCGATGCTGGCTATGATGACGACTATGGCAAGCAGGCCGGGCGCTTGAAGGCGATCAAAGTTGCGCCGTTTTATGCAATCGCTCGTAAACCAAACGTGCTCTGCACACTCAACGGCATCATCACCAACGGCAAGTGTGAGGCTCTCGACGAGAATCATCAGGTTATCGAAGGTCTGTATGCTGTCGGTAACTGCCAAGGCAACTTCTTTGGCGGTCTCGAACACCAAATGGTCATCCCGGGCATGAGCATCGGTCGCGCCATCACCACCGGTTACGTTGCTGGTTTATTGACTGCTGGCGGAGAGATAGCCAAAGGTCGTATCTAAAACAATCCGTCTTTGCAACCCCGCACTCGTTGCGGGGTTGCAAGATTCGATAGAAATGTTCATTGCCGTTCCTACAATGAAGCCAAAAAGAGCTAATCCGACGTTTTTGAAGGCGACGATTTTGAGAGGCTTGGCTGGACGGGTTGTTGGTGCGGCTGTTGGGCAGCTTGCGGTGCGTATGGTTGAGATGGATATTGATCGGGTTGCTGAGGCGGTTGCTGCAGATGCTTCTTGTTTTTGTTAAGCACAAGTAACAGCACGACGAGAATCACAATGGGCAGGGCGGTCACAAACAAAATCACCACGAGTTCCGGAAAGCCAATTCCCATAAGTTTCATCTCGAGACCTTTCCATAGAGACAATCGAATGTGTCCATTTTAGCTCCAGAGATGCTAATAATAAAGTCTATCTATCAAAAACCACAGATGCTTGAAATCAGACAAGACTGCCTTCACCCACTTTTGTCTGATGTGCAAACGGCAGCATCTGGTTGCAACGCGCCTGTTTTCATATCACCCGTCCCTTCTGCCCCCCCCTGCTTTCGCCACCCATGCTCTCGCTGCTGGCCAGGTGATAAAATTTCTGGCGTTTGGAGGAGATTTGTTGGGCAGCAGGTAGCGGAGAGACTCGGACTGGTTATGGAAGCGGACATCGGGGGCACCGGATACTACCCCATACCTGCCGACAGCTCATCGTTTGGATTTTGGCTGAGACCCGGGGCGTTTCATTGTCTGACTGGCATACCCGCCGAATTGGCAATGGATGGGTTTGTTGCGCTGGACGCCCTGGACGCCCTGGACGCATGCTATTATGACCAGCCGCATCTCAACAGGGACAGCAAACAGACACTGGAGCTCACGCCATTGGAGTTCATCAAGGCATGCCGCAAGGATGACCATCTTATACAATAGAACCGCTTCACTTTTGATAGAATACCGGTATTCGGTACGAAACCTTAGAAGGGGAGCGCGGAGCCATGTTCACCGCAATGACAGCGAATCTGATGGTAGAAAGTGTCGAGGATAGTCTGGATTTCTATGCGCGCGTGCTTGGGTTCACGGAGGTCACTTCGGTTCCCAGCGAAAGCGGCAAGCTCCAGTTCGCCATCGTAGCCAAAGACGATTTGCAGCTCATGTTTCAGGAGCGGGGGAATCTCTGTGCGGAATACCCGATTCTCATGACAGAGACCGTAAAGCCCTCCCTCTCATTATTCATCACAGTGGATAATTTCGCTGAGTTCTACGAAACCGTCCGCAGCACGACCCCGCTGCTCGCAGAGGAACACATGACCTTTTATGACACAAAGGAATTCGCCATTGCGGACAATAACGGCTACGTCATCACGATTGCAGAAAAGTCGTAAGAAGAAGCAAGAGAGAAGCATTTGGCCGCCGCAGGGAGGCGGAATGGAGTGAAACCATGAACTACCTTTGGCTTGACGAGTATTGCCAAGCCAAAACCGAGGCGATTAAGGAGCTCAAGACCGAATGGGAGCAACCAGACACCTGGTTGGCGGTAACTTGGCTCCCCTTAGTCGAGAGGCTCTCTGCTAATCAATGGTTGTCTTCGTGTTGCACTTCGGAATCATGCTTTTCGTTGGTTTGAGGCGCGTTGTTGTGGGTGCTATTGGGCGCGCCGTTATCGGTGGTACGATTCGTTGTGGGAGGTTGCTCGTGTCCGTTTTTGTTCTGGTTGTAGTTTTCTGTGCCCTTGGTGCTCTCGTGCTCAATCGATCCGTGCTCGCTATCTGGAGAAGAATGGTCTTGCGAACCACCGGAGCTCGAACCAGAAGTGGAATCAGAGCTAGATGCGAGCTCTGATTCATGGCCATCGCCCTCATTACCGTGGCTTTCGTTCGCGTGGGCGTGGGTTTGCTGTCTGATTTCGCTGATAGTATGGTCGCGACAGCTCTCAAAGGTGGCTGTCGGGTCAACTGACTGCAATTCCAGTATGGCAAGGTACTTGGCGGGCGTAAGATTCTGTTCGTGTGCGTGATTTTTCGTGTTGGAATCTACCGCGAATATATTCTGCTCAACCGTTTGATTCTCAGCTTGCAAAACAGAATCAACAGAGGCCCTCAATGCGCTTAATAACTCTTTTACATTTGTGTCGTTCTTCATCTGCAGGGTTACGGTAATAAGCCCGGAATCGCTCAGATATCCCCTCTCAATCATTTCATCAAGCAGGATTTTCAGGGCGTCTCTATAGGATTTATTTTTGATATTGACGTTGTTCAGGACTTCTTGTCCATCATCATTATAGGCATATACGTCAACAACACGGTCAAACCGGTTGAGCGACAACTCTATGCTCGGATTTACATCAATATCGACAAACGCGATTTCGGTAAAATAAAGATTGTAAGAAAACAGCCCCGCGGCACAGAGCACAACGACAGAAGCAAACGCCAAGGCGAGCCTTCTAACAGTGACATTCTTTTTCCGGCTTATCCTCTTTTGTAGGAACGCATAGGTATTTTGCTTCAAGCTGTCCTCTGCTTTTATATGACTGAAGGCATCATAAACCCTATTCCTCAAAGGATTCACCTCCTAAGCTTGCCTTAAGCTGCGCCCGTGCTCGTGAGAGCCAGGTATAAACGGTGTTTTCATTTTTGCGCAATAACGAAGCAATTTCTAGAGCGGAGTACCCCTCATAGTAATACAGATAAATCACATCTTTATATTTTGGTGGTAGCTTGAGCACGGCATCCAATACCTCTCGCTTATCATCGTCCATGCGGAAGGGTTCCGTGACCAATTCCTCGATGGTCGACACTCTCCTTTTAAAAAAACTCTTTAAGCTATCCTTGCATGCGTTTATGGCAACACGAATAAACCACGCTTTTTCGTGAAGCTCGCTTTCGAATCTCGCATCATGGAGGAGATATTTTAGAAACACGTCCTGGAACACATCCTCCACGTCATGATAGTTCTTCAGGTGAACGAAGCAAATCCTGCGGACGGTGTCCGCGTACTTTGCAATCGCAAGATTTGCCTCCCGCTCACTTCTCATCAAAACACCTGACTGCTAATGATGACCGCCTCCGTGACCGGACCTCTGGCCGTCGCTCCTGTTTTCATGACCGTGGCCGCCAGTGTTGTCGCATCCACTTATGCCGCATGAATTGTGGGCGTGGTCGCCGACGTTATTGCAACCCGACACGCCACAGTTAAATAACCCAGATGTGTTTTGCGTATTGACCGGGGGTGTATCTTGACGGGCATCCTGACGACTGTGACTGTGCTCGGTTGTCTCGGTGCACCCGAAAACATCACACCAAAGCTCGGGCGTTTGTGCGGAGGCAGTCTTCTCGCCTTGCCACATCATGGTACCGCCCGCGCTAAGCGCAAGGAGTGTCACCATCGCAGAAACCAGTAGTGTCTTCATTTTAATTCGCCTTTCGTATCGGGATTATATACCTAATACGAATGAGCAACTCAAATCCTTTCAAATGCCAGCAAAGTTTTTCACGGCACCAACACAAGGGGACGGTTCTCTTGTGTTCACTGCGGTTGCACCTTATACTGTTCCTTGAGGTGATGTTAATGACAAGGCTGTCGAGGATAAAAAGCGAAACCGGTATCTACCACGTTGTCATGCGGGG
>JAITTM010000190.1 GCA_031286975.1 Coriobacteriales bacterium | reverse complement strand
GAGCTTTGAAAACGTCTTCAGGAGTGGATTCAAAGACGGAATCAAGAACTTTGGCGAATTGGCATTCAAGACACTCGTCGTAGACATCAATGATTTAAAGAACTGGAAAGCAGTTCCCTTGGACATGGTGGGTCCTAGCAAGAACTGGGTGGTGCAAGGTGACCATTTGATCCCAAGTGACAGTGTTATTCCGGGGAATAAAAAGCTTAATCCTGATGGGCTAACAATGAAACAAATAATGAGCCAAGAGAAGTTCACTGATCTTGGCTTCCCGGATACTATCCCTTATAAAGATGGCTATCCTGATTTGTCTAAGTTCTCAGTGTTCGAAGCAGATATCAGTATGAAGAACCTTGATGTTAATGTTAACGGGTTCTTAAATAACGATGTAAGTTCACTCAAGTTTGGTGATCAGTTGAGGGATAAGAATTTTGCACAAGCCAGAGCTGCCTTGAGGTCAGAAATGGGAATGAATCAGAAAGCCTTAGAACGCCAATGTGGGTTTAAGCTCACGATACATGAAGATCTGAAAATGAAAAAAGCGTATTTTGTGCCAACCGAAATTCATGCAAATACTGGTCACACAGGTGCAATTAGCAACTACAAATTCCAAGTAGAAAAAATCCCAGGTTTAACCAACTTGCTTGGCGGAAAAACAACTCAGTATGGATTCAGGTTTGGAACTGAAAGTCTTGCTGGTGCGCTTACTGGTGATTAAGAGGAGGTTGATTGTATGTTTTTCAGGAAGAAGAAGCCAGTTAAAAAACTTGTCCATGGGATAGTGAGTCATAACGCTGTATTTGGTGCTATACGTTATAGCGATACTGGTTGGTATACAAAGGACAGCTTTCCCCTAGACTTATTTGGCAAAACATATCACGTTACGGCATGTGCAAGGGCAGATGCTGAATCAAAATCTGAGATAGAACCTATTAATGAGGAACAAGAGCGGGCGATTAAAACCTGTTTTGATATCTTCAAGGATAGAAAAGCTGAAGTAGAGCAAGTGATTACGGATAGGTTCAAAATGGCAGATGCTACTGATGATTTTCGAGATCGCTATAAGCCTGACTATGATTTGTCGGATATTGCTTCAAGGTTTGAGCCAGACGAGATTGACATATCCCGAGATGGTCATTGCGCGTTATATGTTGCAGATAACGCTGAGGACTACGGTAGGTACGATGATTGGGATGCGGGCTTTGCCTTATCCCTGATACCCGATATAAAAACCTATTCAAGAGAGTTTTATCTGGGGCACATTGATTGCTTGGACAGCATAATTGGATGGGAAGAATTCGACCTATAACGGCGGGCTAAAACAATCACAATAAAGTGGGACGAGAATGAATCGTCCCCCCGCCCTATTGCACTTACGGGTGATCAAGAAGAGGTTGCCTCCTTGTCAGGAGGAAGAGCCTCAAAATAATCATATTGAAAAATAGAACTTATCGTGTATCATACTTGATTAAGGATGTATCGGGAGGCTGCGCAGCAGCTTGCTCGGGGGCACAGATTCCTGCACAAGGTCGTAGGAGGAGTTGTTTTGTTGGAGAGAATCGATGCGTCCATGCTTGCACAGACCCGCGCGCTCTTCTCCCTTTCTTCTGAGGAGTTGTTTGCCCAGGCACGCGCCTGCGCCGGACGTTATTCGCAGACGATTACGGCAGCGCCTTTGATCCTTACGGGCGATTGCACCACTGATCCTCCGTGCAGGCATTGCAAGTGGAAGCACCTCCGCGTGATCAAACCACGGAGTTTCACGCAGGATCGCCCGCTCGATGAGCTGATAGCGCATATGCGCGTGCTGGTAAACCACGGCATCGCCAGGGTGTTCATCGCCACTGGGTGGCTGGGCTACCGCTTGCCCCGTGCCTGCATCGATACGATTGTCTCCCTGCGCGAAGCCCTGCCAACGCTTGAACTGTTTGGTCTCTTTGGCGCGCTGGATCGCCAGAGCCATGTTGACCTTGCGTCTGCCGGTCTTGATGGTATGCTCACCAGCCTGGAGTCACCCAATGAGGCTATCTTCAAGGGCTTCAGACCAGGTGGGGATACACTCAGCAGCCGACTTGAGGCGCTTGCGTTTGCCCGCGAAGCCGGTTTGACCATCTGGACAGGCTTTCTTATGGGTTTGGGAGAAGACGAGGACGATGTTGCCCGAGGCATCGAGCTGATACGGCCCTTTGAACCGCAGTCGCTGTCAATTTTGCCCTTTGAGCCGTTTGCCCATACGCCCATGGAGCATCACCCTGCCTGTGATAGTGAGGCATTGGCGCGCGCCAATGCAGTTGCGCGCATCGCCTTGCCCACCACCGAGTATTTCTTCAGCGACAGACTGGACAACCTTGGGCAAGAGTATGCCCGACAGATCGGCATCAACGGATTTTACGAGACGCGCATCGAATAAACCACGGCATCTCGCAATCAAAGCCGAACGACGACAGGAGGAAGACATGAAAGACGAGACCATCATGCTGGATATTACATCGGAGCAAGTCGTGCACCAGCAGCCCGTGCGCCCCGCGCAGAAGCGACTGCTCTCGCGGCGCGCATTTGTAGGCGTATCCGGCACCGCCATCGTGGGCGCCTTGGGCGCGGGCACGCTGCTTGCCGCCTGTACCTCGCAGCCGGAGACAGCAGAGCAGCCGGCCTCCGAGCCTGAGCCTGCGGCGCCGGAACATCCGGCAGAGCGCAGCGTGACCAACCTCGATGGCACCCAGATCACGGTACCCGGCGTGGTAACCGGCATAGCGGCCATATTCGGGCCCTCCTACGAGAGGATCGTGGCGGTTGGTGCCGAGGACCGCATCCTTTGCGATGGTGACTTTCATATCGATGGCTGGCCTTGGTCAAACGTCATCTACCAGCGGCTCAACGAGGTGCCGGGCATTCCCAATGCTCACTCGGATCTGAACGTGGAGGATCTAGTGGCCCGCAACGTGCAGGTGGTGTTCAGCTTTCCCTCGCCTGACCAGGTCGAGGCCATCAACAATGCCGGGATGGTCGCCATTCCCATGGCGGGCACCGGCGCCGTGCGCGACATCGCCGACTCCCTTATCCTCTATGCCGATGTTGTGGGCGACGCTTTTGCCGCCGCGCAGGCACAGGCATACAGCAGCTATTTTGACGAGACCGTCAAGATGGTCAAGGAGCGCACCGCCGCCGTAACCGAGCGTCCCAGCGTCTATCTTGCCTATACCGACATCCTCCATGGCTATGGCGCGAAATCAGACATGGTCGAAGTGATCGACATCGCCGGTGGCGCCCTGGTGAGCATTGAGCTCGAGGGCAGCTCGAACATCGAGATCACCTCCGAGCAGCTCATCCAATGGAACCCCGACTTCATCTTTCTCGATCACGCGGGCTCATCGGGCAACGCGACGGCAGAGGATGCCATCAGCGAGGCTTTGGCCTCAGGCGATTTCAACAACATCACGGCCGTCAAGGATAACCACGTCTTTGCCACCCCTACCGGCGTGTTCTTCTGGGATTCTGGTATCCAAAAGATACTCTACCTCGTCTACATCGCAAAGACCCTCCATCCCAACCTGTTTGAGGACGTGGACATCAAGGCACTTCTCATCGATTTTTATGCGCAGTTCTTCAACTACGCTCTGACCGACGACGAGGCCACGCGCATCCTCGATCATCAGAATCCTGCCTAGAACATGCCGCAAGCCGAGCGTGCAACAGGGCAGAGGCAGGCAAAGTCGGCAGTCCGTCTGGGAGGATATGGGCTGCTGGCGCTTGCCCTTTTGGCGCTGGCTGTCGCGACGGTCTCGCTGGCAGTTGGGCGCTTCAGCATCGACGTCCCGCTTCTGTTGTCCACGCTCGTGCAGTCTCCCTCAGCAATCGGGCATCTGATACGCGGAGAAGCCCTGGGCAACGAGGAGCTGGTAGTATTCAAGATGCGCCTGCCACGCATCCTCGCGGCCCTCATCATCGGTGGCGCCATGGGTATGGCGGGGGCTGCGTTTCAGGGGATGTTTCGCAACCCCATGGTGTCGCCCGATCTTTTGGGTGCCACCTGGGGGGCCGGGTTTGGCGCTGCCTGTGCCATGCTGTTCTCCCTGCCTATGGCGGTGATAACCGGGTCGGCCTTTCTCGGGGGGCTTGTCGCCGTCCTTCTCACCTATATCTTCAGCAGCACGCTTGGCAGGGGGAGCGCCAATATCACCACCCTTGTGTTGACGGGCGTGGTGATATCAGCGCTGTTCCAGGCTTTGATCTCCATCACCAAATACGTCGCCGACCCCTACAGCCAGCTGCCGGGCATCACGTTCTTCCTCATGGGGGGACTTTCGGGCATCACCTGGAATGACATCGCGTTCATACTCGCGCCGGTTTTGGCGGGCAGCGTGGTGCTCTATAGTCTGCGGTGGCGCATCAACATCCTTTCGCTCGACGACGATGAATCGCGGTCGCTGGGCATGGATACCCAAAAGGTCAGGATCCTGGTCATCGTATGCGCCACGCTTATCTCGGCGGTGTGCGTGGCCGTAAGCGGCATGATAGGCTGGGTGGGTCTGGTGATCCCGCATCTCATGCGCATGGTCTTTGGGCCGGATTACCGCCGTTTGCTGCCGGCGTCGTTTCTTGCGGGGGCACTGTACCTCGTGTTGATGGACGACATCGCGCGGGGGATGTTTTCTATGGAGATACCCATCGGCATCCTTACGGCGCTCGTTGGGGCTCCCGTCTTTCTCTTCCTCCTGTTCAGATACAAGGGAGGATGGCGCTGATGGCCTTGGTTGTAGAAGGCCTCTGCTGTGGGTATGCGGAGGATAAGCCCATCATCAAGAACCTGGATTTCTCACTTGGGGCGGGCAAGGTGACCACCGTGTTGGGCCCCAACGGCGTGGGCAAAACCACCCTGTTCAAGGCGATCCTGGGCTTTTTGCAACCCCGCACCGGTAGTATTACCATCGACGGCAAGGCCATCGCCGCGATGGGGCGTGCAGAGCTCGCCCGCGCCATCGCCTATGTTCCGCAGATACAGAGCATGCCCTTTGCCTATACGGTCGAGGAGACCGTGCTCATGGGACGTGCCCCCCACCTCAAGCTCCTGGAGCAACCCAGGTCCAAAGACTGCGCCGCCGCGCTGCATGCGATGGAGCTGATGGGCATCGACCACTTGGCAAAGAAAACCTGCACCGAGATATCGGGAGGGGAGCGGCAGATGGTGTTCATCGCGCGCGCCCTTGCCCAGGAGCCGCAGTACTTTGTGATGGATGAGCCCACGGCGAGCCTCGACTTTGGCAACCAGGTGCACGTGCTCGAGCGCATCATCGACCTCACGCAGGGTAAGACAGGCATGCTCATCTCGACCCACGACCCCAGCCAGGCCTTCACCCTGAAGTCAGACGTGCTGGTGATGCAGCACGGATACCGGTGCTGCTCGGGCTACTACCGCGACGTGCTCACCGAGGAGCTCATGCACCAGACCTACGGGGTAGAGGTCATCATCCGCTCGATTCCCTATGCCGCCAAGCAGATCGAATGCTGCATGGCGCTCATCAAAGAAACCGGGCATCGCCACATCAGGGACTCTGTGCAGGAGTAGCGGAGGGCAGTGGGACGAGGGGACGGCTCCTGTGTCCCAAATGGGACGAGGAAAATGGGACGAGGGGACGGTTCTCCTGTGTCCCATTCCGTCCCACATGCGCCCATTCTACGCCTGTGCTGACTCCACAAACTGCTTGGCGGCGCGGGGCGTGCGGCCACCCTGTTTGATGGCGTACTGCTCCGCTTGGGCGAGCAGCTCTGTCTCGTTGAGCTCCAGGCGATGCTGCTTGGCATAGGCGCGCACGATCTGGGCATAGAGCGCACGATTGGGCTTAAGAAAGGTGACGGTGATGCCAAAACGTGCTGCCAGGCTCGCCTCCTCCTCGCGCGTGTCGGCTGCGTGCACGTCGTCGCCCTGGCGCTGGCTGAAGGTCTCGTTGATGAAGTGGCGGCGGTTGCTGGTGGCATAGACCACCACGTTTTGCGGGCGCGCCACAACGCTGCCCTCCAGCACCGCTTTGAGCTGCGTGAAGTTGGTGTCGTGTGCGGCAAAACTCAAGTCGTCGATAAAGAGCAGGAACTTGAGCGGGTTATCTCCCAGCGTATCCATAAGTCTGGGGATAAGACCGAGCTGCGTCTTGCGCACCTCCACCAGACGCAGACCCTTGCCTTTGAAGTGGTTGGCAAGCGCCTTGACCGTGCTGCTCTTGCCTGTACCGGCGTCCCCATAGAGCAGGATGTTATTGGCGGGGTGCCCGGCGAGCAGTGCCTCGGTGTTGGCGATGACCTGCGCTCGTTCGCGCTCGTAGCCGATAAGGGTGTCGAGCTGCTGGGGGTCAGGGTTCTTAACGGGGCGCAGCGTGTCATCGGCTGCGAGGGTGAACATATGCGCGCGACTGAAGACCCCGTAGCCTCGCGTGGGTATCTCGGCGATGCAGCGCGGATAAAGTGCCGTGAAATCCTGCGGCGTGCTGTTCCAGGCGGG
>JAITTM010000121.1 GCA_031286975.1 Coriobacteriales bacterium | reverse complement strand
GGCGAGAACATCTACCCGCTTGAGATCGAGAACTTCCTGCTTACCGTGCCTGGCGTGCTCGACGCGCAGGTGGTGGGCGCGCCCGACGAGCGTCTGGGCGAGATTGTGGTTGCCTTTGTCAAGCAGCGCGAGGGTTTTGACCTCTCTGAGCAGGGAATACGCAACCACACAGTCAAGCAGATGGCACGCTACAAGGTGCCCAAGTACATCTTCTTTGTGGAGGAGTACCCCGAGACGACAAGCAAGAAGGTGCAGAAGTTCAAGCTGCGCGAGATGGCCGCCGAGTTGGTTGCGCAGCGCAGACAGACAGAGTAAACGAACAAAGGGGTAAACAGTGAATGCGTGGAAGGGGCGCGGTGCGGAAAAGGGGTGTGGTCTGGTGGCCATTCCCTCCCGCCATTTTCGCGCGAATGCATGGCCACTTGCGCCGGAAGGGGCGCGCTCAAGATCGCCTATGGCAAAGAGCACGTTGCGTGCGTCTAAGGCGGATTTTCAGGGCAATCCGTCCGCCCGAGAAACCCTTGTCGGCTACCAAGCAAAAGGATATGGCTATGTTTGAGATTGACCCAAGCACCACTCCAGACACCACCTCAAACACCACCCAGCTCCACACGGAGCTTACCATCGGCGATTACTTTCGCGCGCAGGTGGCAGTTGATCCAAACCACGAATTCATCGTCTACCCCGACCGCGACCTGCGCTGGACCTACCGTGACTTTGATGAGCGCACCGACAATCTTGCCAAGGGGCTGCTCGCCATCGGCATGAAGCCGGGCGAGCATTTAGGCGTGTGGGCGCGCAGCGTCCCCGACTGGCTCACCTTCATGTTCGCGACTATCAAGGTGGGCATCGTGCTGGTGACGGTGAACCCTGCCTACAAGAGCCATGAGATCGACTCCGTGCTCAAGCAAAGCGATATATCGACGCTGTGCATCACCGACGCCTGGAAGGACGTTGACTATATCGAGGTCATACGCAGTCTTATCCCCGAATCAAAAAGCTGCGAACGTGGGCACCTGGTGGCCAGCGAATACCCCCGCCTCAAAAACCTCATCTTCATGGGTGCGGAGAAACACGACGGGTTCTACTCGGTTCCCGAGCTCATCTCGCTCGGGCAGCGTACTCCTGACGAGGCGCTTGAAAGGGCGCGCGCCACCTTTACCAATACCGACCCAATAAACATGCAGTACACAAGCGGGACTACCGGCTTTCCAAAAGGGGTGATGCTTACGCATCGCGGCATCCTCAACAACGGCTTTCTTACCGGGGAGCGCGAACGGTTTGATGCCCGGGATCGTGTCTGCCTGCCCGTACCGCTCTTTCACTGCTTTGGCTGCGTCGTTGGTGCGCTAGCTGTGCTCACGCATCGCGCAACCATGGTGCTCGTAGAAGAGTTCGACGCGTTGGAGGTGCTTGAAGCCATCCACAAAGAGCGTGCCACGGCGCTCTATGGTGTGATCACGATGTACATCATCATGCTCAACCACCCCCGGTTTGCCGAGTTCGACCTCACGTCACTGCGTACCGGTGTCATCGCCGGTGCCACCGTGCCGCCGGAGGTCACGCGCGAGGCCATGGAGCGCATGCATATGAGCCAGATAACCAACTGTTACGGGCTCACCGAGGCCTCGTCCGTCTTTATCCAGACGGCTTGGGATGATACGGACTACCAAAAACAGCACACGGTCGGGCAGCCCCATGAGCCTGTTGAGGTGCGTGTGATCGACCCCAACGATGGGCATATCTGCGGCCCCGGCGAGATAGGCGAGCTTTGCTGCAGGGGCTACAACGTCATGCAGGGCTACTACAAGATGCCCGCCGCAACTGCCGCCGCTATCGACGAGGACGGCTTTTTGCACAGTGGCGATCTGGGCAGCCTTGACGAGGAGGGCTACTACACGGTGACCGGGCGCATCAAGGACGTAATCATCCGTGGCGGCGAGAACATCTACCCGCTTGAGATCGAGAACTTCCTGCTCACCGTATCCGGCGTGCTCGACGCGCAGGTGGTGGGCGCGCCCGACGAGCGCCTGGGCGAGATTGTGGTTGCCTTTGTCAAACAGCGCGAGGGCTTTGACCTCTCTGAGCAGGGAATACGTGACCATATGGTCAAGCAGATGACACGCTATAAGGTGCCCAAGTACGTCTTTTTTGTGGAGGAGTACCCTTTGACCGCCAGCAAAAAGGTGCAGAAATTCAAGCTGCGCGAGATGGCCGCCAAGTTGGTTGCGCAGCGAACTTAATAGCTTTGTGCTATTCGCTGCCTGTTTTAGCCTGTGGATCCGTTGCGCGTCGCAGGCTGACAAGGCTGATAAGCTGACATGGCCGATATGCGCAGGCATGCAAATGCGGTAACCGCAACAAACAAAAACCGAGGGGCACAGTCATCCGTGCCCCTCGGTTCTCTTTTCTGCTTGCCGCCCAAAACCTACTGATTCAGCTGACTCCTGATGTAGTCGAACATCGCCGATACCTTGACGAGGGGGTCGGATGATCCGGGTGCAAAGTCCGCAACGTAGGCGGCGATAATCAAAGCAAGCGCAATAACCGCAATGATCACAACCATCCAGACGATAGCGCGCATAGCCGCACTGCCATTCTTTTTGGTGGTTCTCCTGACCGGTTTTCTGGTGGTGGCCTGCGCGGGCTGCACAACAGCGGGCGGCTGTGTAGACGCCGAGGCGGGAGCCGAGGCCTCCGGCGGGATTATTTCGTTTAGGTCAACCATACTTGCCCTCTCTTTCTTAACAGATTCTTCCTTGAAGCCCCTGTAATCCAAACCATACCATTGGTGATGTGGTTGTACGAGAAACCACACAATACGAGCAGGAACCACACAATACGAGCATACTTGCTCTGCCCACCCGTTTATCGCGGTTCGATTCGCGCACTTCTCACCAGCTGTCCTTCCAAACAACTGTTTGGCTTCGCCCCAGACAAGTGCACTTACTCTAACGCCTTTTTGTTCCATGCAACGCCACAAAAATCAAAGTACAGATTTACCCCCGTTTTGATTCATAAACCCAACACAAACCAAGGCTCAGGGAAGAAGACCGGAGTCCTCCCCTGCCAAAACCGCAGGCGACCAGAAAGTCACCGATTACGAGCGCGCTGTCAAAAATCGAGCGCAGCGCATGCCGATAGCTGAGCGTACCCGTAAACGTATTTGGTTCGCGCTCTGTACCCCCCTGGCCTGACGACGCAGCGACATGACTGCGGAGAGATACAAGAGCCCACGCTCAAGAACTCAACGTGGGCTTGTCCTTTGAATGGTGGTCGGAGGGGGACTTGAACCCTCGGCACGCGGATTTTCAGTCCGCTGCTCTACCAACTGAGCTACCCGACCATAGTCGTGCGAATTGGTATTCTACCATGCACAAGAACCTGGTCAAGTGTTAGAGCGCATATCGCCTCCAAATGAAGCTGAATGAAGCTGAATGAAATCCAGGGGTTCTTTAGATGATGCATTGAGCGTGCTCATCGAACGTTCGACTTAAAACAAGGAATCGTGCTCTTATTCACTGCATCACTGCCTTGCACGCTTGGTAAATGGCGTAGTCGGCGCAACCCCCTTTACCGCAGGGGATACAAAAGGGTATTATTGCCAAACACCTTTTTCTGGGTTAAGCCAGAAGATGTAGCGTGCGGAGAGCTGACCGAGAGGCCGAAGGTGCTCGCCTGCTAAGCGAGTAACGGACACAATCCGTTCCGGGGTTCGAATCCCCGGCTCTCCGCCACAACCCCCCGTTGGCTTTTTGGGGATTCGAACCCGCGAGGGGTTTTGCGTCAAGAAACGCGCCAGTGGCGCGTTTTAGCAAAAACGTCCGAGTGAGCGAAGCGAGCGAGGTCACACAAGCGTGAGCCGCACAGCGGCAAAACGGTTGTCGAATCCCCGGCTCTCCGCCACCGTTATTCTGAGCTAGGACACCCAATGTCGCAGGATTTTTTTGAGGCAACACAAAAGACGCTGCCGCGCCTGAACCAAACCGAGCGGGCGCTCTTTGACTACGTGGTAAAGAACATGGCCACAGTCAAGGACATGAGTATCCAGCGCCTTGCGGCAGACCGCTATCTTTCTACCACCACCATCTTCCGCTTTGCCCAAAAGCTCGGCTTCGCGGGCTACAGCGACTTCATCAACAGCCTTTTGGTAACCGAGCACCGCAGCCACTCCCCCGCGGTTCCCGCCGTTGTGCAGAGCCGCGCCTATTGTGACGAGTACCTCAAAAACGTCATGGAGGCCGTGCGCGTCATGCCCTCCGAGAAAGTCGAGCAGATACGGCAGCTCCTTGAGGGCAAGCCCAATGTCTACATCCTCACCGACAACGACACCAACGACATCGGGCGTTATGCGGAGAAGCTCTTCTTGGGTCTGGGTCTGCGCACCTACTTCCCCGAGGTGGACTACCAGGTCACCGCGATGCTTGACATGGTCCAAGGTGATGACCTTATCATCGCGCTTTCTTATATGGGAGAAGACCTTGCACTCATCAATACGCTTGAGCACATCTTCTTTGACAAGAAGCCGTTTTTGCTCAGCGTCACACGGGCCGACAACAACTCGGTGCAGAATATGAGCGACGCGAATTTCTACGTATTCGCCGACGAAATACACCTTAACGGCATCGACCTCACCTCACGCGTCTCAATGCTGATGATACTGGAGCTTATCGTCTACGGCAGCATGACCACCTAATGAGGCAGCGAGTAGCGCTCGATTTTCACGCATTTTGCTCATAGCTGCTACCCTACTGGCGATACGGACAAACGCTGAGGAAAAGCGATGATTTGATGGTATCTTTTGCGCCGCACAATCAAGATTATGTTGGCTTATTGTGGAGGATTTTTGCCACGAGAAACCGTATCGATTCAAGCAGCTAGACTGGATTCTCTCACAGATTCTCTGCAAGGAGGCATCCATGCCGGTCTTGGGCTTGAATCATGGCTTTCTCAGTTCGCTTGAAAAATCCGCGGAGGCGTTCATCGAGAATAGAACCGTGCGCGCCATCAACGACGGGCTGGTCAACCTGATTCCCCTGGTCTTGATTGGAACCGTCTGTGTGGCCCTGAGCAATCTGCCGATTCCGGCGCTGCACGGCTTTTTCAACAACGTCTTTCCCAGCAGCGTCTCTCATGGCAATTGGATACAAGCCAGTCAGATGATCACATTTGCCACGGCCGACATCATCGGTTTAGCTGCCTTGCTGTCGGTATCCTTTACGCTTGCGGCTCAGAGCCCCCGCATCACCAAGGGTGAGATCAACATATTCATCCCCGTGTTCACGGCATTCAGCTGCTACATAATTCTGTATGTTTGGGATCCTCATACCCTGCTTAGCTCCGAGAGCATCTCACCACAGGTGCTGCTTCTGCATCCGGGGCGCACGGGAGTGTTTTTTGCGCTGTTTGTGGCGCTGGTGTCCACACGGGTCTTTGCGCTGTTCGCGGATCTCTGGCAAAAGATGCGGAGTGGCTACCGTGGTGAAATCAACCCGAATCTACATCTGCGCTCAGCGTTGCGGAGCATCTTTTCTGTTGCTGGCACCCTGGTGGTCTTCGTTTTTTTGCGACTGCTGATAAGCGGCGTGTTTGACGCCCTCGACATGGAAGGCTGGATCAAGAATATCTTTGGCGGCCTGGTGCACAACAACGACCTTCTCTCGGTGCTTCTTACGGTTGTGCTGATGCAAGTGCTCTGGTTCTTTGGCGCACACGGAACCGAGACCATGCTGTCTTTGCTGCAAAGCCCGCGGGTTGTACCGAGCAGCGCTGCCGACGCTGTGGGCGGAGCGGGCGCACTGCCCGATGTCACTACGAGCACAGTGGATGGCACGACTCAGGTCTTGCATCAAGCAGCTGTGAGCGAGGAGTTCTATTCGATTTTTGTCTCGCTGGGTGGCGCTGGCATGACCATGGGTCTGTTGCTGATCCTTCTTATCCTGGGCTCAAGGGGGCGCGGCCGCAGGATTGCACAGATATCGCTCTTTCCCTCACTGCTCAACATCAACGAGACCCTGCTGTACGGTGTCCCCCTTGTGCTCAACCCCTTTTTTGCGATTCCGTTCATTCTGGCTCCGCTTATAGCGGCAGCCATCAGCTATGGAGCCTTTGCCCTGGGTGTCGTACCGCCGATAGTCAATGTCGTTTATGACAGCACACCCATCCTGGCATCCGGTTATTTGGCCACAGGCTCTGTGGCGGGTGCCCTTTTGCAGGGGCTTTGCCTGGCTATCTCCTGCGCCATCTATACGCCCTTCGTGCTGATTAACAAGCATTATTTTGAGCGACAGCGGAGACAGGCGTTCAGCCAACTGATAACTGCGGCCACAAGAGCTGCCGAGAATGAGAACCAGAGCCTCCTTCAGCGCACTGACAGCGTGGGGGCGGCTGCGCGCGACTTTGTAGCGGAACTCAACGAGTACTTTGACAATGATCGGATTCCCTTTAAGTTGGTCTACCAACCAAAATCCAGCCAAGACGGCCTGGTGGTTGGCGCCGAGTCACTCCTGCGCTGGACACATCCGCACTACGGACCCGTCTCACCCGTTGTTTTGATCGAGATGACCGATGAGGCGGGGCTGGCCACCCCGCTGGGTCGCTGGATCGCCCAACAGTCCTTTGCCGAGTTTGCCCGTTGGCACGAACGAGGCATAGAGGATGTCATTCTCTCGATCAATCTTAACCCGCAACACATCTTTGAGGACGAGGGCTTTGTGGATTACCTGCAGGAGCTCATCACCACCTATGGCATCGATCCCTCCCGCATCGAGCTTGAGATCACCGAGCACGTAGCCGTACATTCCAGCGATGCCATGGTGCAGACATTCAGCCGCATACGCGACCTGGGTCTTGCGCTGTCGATCGACGACATGGGCATGGGATACAGCTCGCTCACCTATATCAGCGACTATGGCATCAGCACGGTCAAGATCGATATCTCGCTGGTAGACCAGGTGACCACCAACAAACAGCAACAGGAAATCGTGGCCTCGGTGGTGGATCTGGCCACACAGCTGAACCTGCTGGTGATTGTCGAGGGCGTCGAAACCAAGGAGCAGCTGGACGCGCTGGTCGAACTGGGCTGCCGATATTACCAAGGCTACTACTTCAGTAAACCTCTGGAGAAAGACGAGTTCTTGACGTACGTGCGGGAGAAGGGCACGGCCAAGATGCTCCATGCTGTATGAACAAAGAGCCTGTCTCCCCTTGTTCGAAATTTTATTCACACAAATGTAACTTCATACACATCGAATATCATCGTAACCAAAGCGCTCTATCGACTAGCATCCGCACGTGGTAACGCCTAGAGTTTGCCTCATCAAAAGTTGCCCGCACAAAGGCTGGGGCACAGGGAAACAAGGAGGTTCACATGGCTCGAATCAAGGACTTCGTCGACAGCACTCCCTTTAGCAAGGAGGAGATACAGCGCATCGTCGACCTCTCGCTCAGCATCAAGAAGGCCATCAAAGCCGGTTATTATCCCCCGCTGCTCAAGAACCTCTCGTTGGGGATGATTTTCGAGCAGAGCTCGACGCGTACCCGTGTCTCGTTTGAGACGGCCATGGAGCAGTTGGGTGGACACGCTCAGTATCTGGCTCCCGGACAGATACAGCTGGGCGGACACGAGACCATCGAGGATTCCGCCCGCGTCCTGTCTCGTTTGGTTGACGTGCTCATGGCTCGCGTCGACCGCCACCAGACCGTGGTCGATCTTGCAAAGCACGCCACTATCCCCGTCATCAACGGCATGAGCGATTATAACCATCCCACACAGGAGATCGGCGACCTTATCACCATCATCGAAAACCTGCCCGCCGGCAAGAAGCTCGAAGACTGCAAGGTCGTGTTTGTGGGCGACCAGACCCAGGTCTGCGCGTCGCTCGGTTTTATCACCACCAAGATGGGTATGCACTTTGTGCACTATGGCCCCAAGGGATACCAGCTCAACGAGGACTACCAGGCCATCTGCCGCAAGAACTGCGAGGTCAGCGGCGGAACCTTTGCGGTGACCGATGATGCCGACGAGGGCTACCGCAACGCTGATTTTGTGTATACTGACGTGTGGTACGGCCTGTACGATGCCGAGCGCACACCCGAGGAATATGAGGCGATCTTCATGCCCAAGTACCAGGTGACACTTACGTCCATGCAGAAAGCCGCTCCCGGTGCCAAGTTCATGCACTGCCTGCCCGCGTCGCGGGGTGTCGAAGTGTGCGACGAGGTGCTGGATGCGCCGTTCTCCATCGCCTTTGACGAGGCCGGCAACCGCCTCACCGCGATGCGCGGCCTGCTGGTGTACTTCACCCCCGCCCCCGTTTTGAACCAAGCCCTGGCAGACGAGGCCAAGGCCGAGCTGGATGCGTTGCTGTAGTGCGTTGCTACAGTGCGTTGCTGTAAGAGTGGACAGACACGCTGATTGAAAGGGGAGAAAAATGGAGAAGAAAAAGAAGTTCAGCCTGCTGAGCGCGATTTTGATGGTCATCTGCGTGGTCTTTGTCGCGGAGGCGGCACCCGCGGTTGCCATCATGGGCAACAGCCAGTATATCTGGTGGTTTTTGCTCATCATCCTGTTTTTGGTTCCGTATGGCTTGATCGCGTCTGAGTTATCGACGGCGTTTCCGGATGAGGGGGGTCTGTACGACTGGGTGCGCCTTGCCTTTGGCAAAAAATGGGGCACACGGGTTAGCTGGTATTACTGGATCAACTTCCCGGTTTGGATCGGGTCGCTGGCCGTGCTGTTTCCGCTGATCATCAACTTCCTGATCGATCCTGCGGGCGGTGATCCGCTGGGTATTCCCGGGCAGATGCTCATAGGCCTGGCGTTTATCTGGATCGTGGTTTTCATCTCGTTGTTCAAGGTCTCCGATTCTGCGTGGATACTGAATGTTGGCGCGGTGCTCAAGGTGGGACTTGCCGTGCTTCTATTCGTGCTCGGGCTCATGACCTTTGTGAACAACGGCTTTGTGGGCGCAACCGAGTTCACCCTCGAGTCCTTTGCCCCCTTCACCGAGCTGTCGGTTCCTGGCATCGTGTTGGGTCTGGGGGCGCTGACCATCATCCTGTTCAACTTCATGGGCTTCGAGGTCATCAGCTCGGTCTCATCTGAGATGGAGAATCCCAAGCGGCAGTTGCCCATCGCCATCATCACCGGTGGAGTGGTTATCGCCGCCATCTATATCATCTCGTCTTTTGGTATCGGCGTGGCCATCCCTGCCGACCAGGTTGCGGCAGATTTGGGGATAGTAGACGCGGTGAACTACATGGTAGGCGCGGATGCGTTTTGGCTCGTCACGCTCGCGGGTATCCTCTTTCTTATCACGCTTGTCGGCAACATGCTCAGCTGGAGCTATGGCGTCAATTATGTGGCCTCGTATGGCGCGAAAAACGGCGACATGCCCAAGGTGTTTGGCATCATGCGCAAGAACGGCGAGATGCCTCTGGGCGCCCCCATCCTCAATGGCGTGGTGGCATCCATCGTGCTTATCATCGGTGTGATCCTGCCGTATATAAGCGCCTCCGCTGACGCGATGTTCTGGGCCTTCTTCAGCCTGTCGATCATCACCTTGCTTATGAGCTATATTCCCGTGTTTCCCGCCTGGCTCAAGCTGCGCAAGACCCATCCGGACATCGAGCGCCCCTACCGGGTGCCGGGCGGCTCCGCGCTCAACAAGCTCTTCGCCGTTGTGCCGGTTGTGATCCTGCTCATCACCTTGGTGTTGTCCCTCTTTCCGGTGCCCATCAACGCGGTCACTGATGAGGACAGCCAAAGTTACGTTGCCACCGTGCTCGAAGAAGGCGTATCCGCAGACGAGGCGGCGCTTTTGGCAGAACTCAACGAGGTGCCTGAGGCAGAGCAGGATGCCTACATCACCGCTGCGATTGAAAAGGGCATCTCCCCAGCAGACGCGCAGACCTTAGCTGATGAGCTGGCGGTTGGCAGCGGCGAGCTATATTGGGCCCCGGATGCCTGGCTGGAGGTACTGCCAACCATCATCGGCGTCATCCTGGCCTTCATAGTGGGAGAAATCCTCACGGTTGTTCTCTCGCGCAAACAGCACGCCTAGGCAAACAGCGATTGATTGACTGATTGATTGATTGATTGGGGCGCGTGCCCTGGGCATGCCGTCCCACTCGTCCCGCTCGTCCCGCTCAAGATTGAATTATCACGAAGAATGGAGAACACCATGAAACGACTTGAAAGCACCCCGCTTGCAGACGGCTATCGGATGCCCGGCGAGTTTGAGCCCCACGCGGGCACCTGGATCCTCTGGCCCGAGCGCCCCGACAACTGGCGCCTGGGCGCAAAACCTGCACAGCAGGCCTTTGTTGATGTGGCCGCCGCCATCGCCGCGTTCGAGCCCGTCACGGTTGGCGTCAGCGCCGCCCAGTATGACAACGCCGCGGCCGCACTGCCGGCAAACGTGCGCGTAGTCGAACTCAGCAACAACGACTCGTGGGTGCGCGACTGCGGCCCTACCTTTGTAAAGAATGCCGCCGGTGACGTGCGCGGCATCGATTGGGAGTTCAACGCCTGGGGCGGCCTGGTTGACGGCCTCTACTTTCCTTGGGATAAGGACGATCAGGTAGCACGCAAGATCTGCGAGATCGAGCGCGCGTGCAGCTATCGCACCACCGGCTTTGTGCTCGAGGGCGGCTCCATCCACGTCGATGGCGAGGGCACGCTTTACACCACCGAGGAATGCCTGTTGAGCGAAGGCCGCAACCCCGGCCTCACCCGCGAGGAGATCGAGGAGACCCTGCGCCAGTATCTGGCTATCGAGAAGGTCATCTGGCTCAAAAACGGCATCTACCTGGACGAGACCAACGGGCACGTCGACAACATCTGCTGCGTGGTGCGCCCCGGTGTTGTGCTGCTCGCCTGGACTGACGATACGGACGACCCACAGTATGAGATAAGCGCCCAGAACCTCGAGATACTGCAGAACACGACCGATGCCAAGGGGCGCGCCATCGAGGTCATCAAGCTGCCCCTGCCCAAGCCCATCCTCATCACCGCGCAGGAAGCCGGCGGCGTCGATGCCGTCGAGGGCACGCTCCCCCGCTGTGAGGGCGATCGCCTGGCGGCATCCTACGTCAATTTCTACATCGCCAATGGTGCTATCATTGCACCTTGCTTTGACGACCCCAACGATGCGGTTGCTGCCCAGGTTCTGGCGGAGGCCTTCCCTGATCGCAAGGTTGTGCAGGTCTATGCCCGCGAGATACTTTTGGGCGGCGGCAACATCCACTGCATCACCCAGCAACAACCGGAGTGAGACTTTCTCAGTAGCATCTTGACTTCTAAAGCCGTGCTGAGCGTGCTTGCGTGGCAAACTGCGCTCTGTGCGCTCGGCACAGCTTTTCTCGGTACAACGTTTTAGGTACAACGCCTTATGGCACATTCTAAAAGGAGCAGCAACATGGCCAAAATCATCGTGGCTCTGGGTGGCAACGCCCTGGGTGAGACCGCAGAAGAGCAGCTCAAGCGCGCAGAGTTGGCATCCAAGGCGATAGCCGACCTCATCGAGGGCAACAACAAGGTGGTGCTCGTGCACGGCAATGGCCCGCAGGTCGGGCAGATACGCCTCGCGTTTGAAGAGAGCAGCAGGCAGGGTGCCACGCCCCTTATCCCCTTTGCCGAGTGCACCGCCATGAGCCAAGGCTACATCGGCTATCACCTCCAGCAGGCCATTGATGAGGAGCTTGTCGCCCGTGGCCACGACAGCATCCCGGTGGTGGCGATGCTCACCCAGGTGGTGGTTGATAAGGACGACCCCGCTTTTGCCAAGCCCACCAAACCCATCGGCGGCTTCTTTGATGAGGCGACCGCCGCCGCGCTCGCCGCCCAGACAGGCGAACTCTATCGCGAGGATTCCGGCAGAGGCTGGCGCCGCGTGGTTCCTTCTCCCAAGCCTGTGGACATCTATGAGAAGATCACCCTGCGCACCTTGGTCGATGCCAATCAGGTGGTCATCGCCTGCGGTGGTGGCGGGATACCCGTGGTCTACAGCGGCAAGCGCTACCATGGTGTGGATGCCGTGATCGACAAAGACTTCGCGGCGGCCAAGCTCGCCGAGCTGGTCGATGCCGACGTCCTGCTCATCCTCACCTCCGTCGACCGCGTCTGTATCGACTTCAACACGCCCAGCCAGCGCGCCCTTGAGCACATCACCCTCGCTGAGGCCCGCGCCTACATCGAGCAGGGTCAGTTTTCGGCCGGCAGCATGCTGCCCAAGATCGAAGCCGCCTGCTCATTCGTCGCCGCCAACCCCGGAAAGACCGCCATCATCGGCTCTTTGGAGAAGGCCGCCCAGGCCATTGTTGGCACCAGCGGCACGCGCATCAGCTAGAAAGGCACCGAGTGCAGCAAAATACGCTCAATCTCGCTCACGTGCTGAAATACGCTTCGCTCGGTTTTCACGCATTTTGCAAGCACTCGGTGCCTTCCTATAACCGGTGCGTCCTAGAAGCGGAGCATATAGGTGCGCAGGGCACCCTCTATAAGCAGGGCAAGGCCTGCATAGAAGAGGCTTTTTGCCTCCGCTGCCACAAGCGTCTGCCAGTGCGGAACCCAGGGGAGAAGAGCGGCCTCAAAAAAGTCATGCTGCTCTTGCATCAAACGCGCAACCTCCCCCAGATCATCGGCCTTATGCGCCTCGCTCTCACGAGTGATGAGCAGAGCCAAAAACTGCAGCATGAGCCCCAGGTGATCGTCGGGCTCGTGATATTTGCGCTCGAGCTCCAGCCCATAGCGCGTGTACCAGCTTCGCACCTCAAGCGTCTTGCTGCCAAAGATCACCGGATCCTTCTCAAAATAATAGGCTGCCCAAGGAGGCGCCAAAGGCTCGCCAAAGCCCACCAAGAGCCGGAGCCACTCCCTCTTGAGCTCTGAGGTCACGCCGATAAGATCAAGCTCGCGCGCCTCGTCTGTCCACCGCTTAAGCAGGGTAAGCCCCTGGGCGGTCTGGGGGTCGTCGTCGGCAAAGGGTACGCCGGCAAAAAAGTCCTCGTCTATGAGCAGCGCCGTTCGCTCCGGGGTTGGCTCCTGATACAGAAGCATGCCCAGCGCGGCAAAGGTCACGGCCGCCTCGTCGAGCAGTTGTGTCTGTTCGCTCTCCATGTTGTTGCTCCTTATGGGTGGGGCATGGGCGGAGCTGCCGCGCACCGTGGCACCACGGCAGCTCCTTTGCTGCTAGTGCCGTTATATCTCTTCGAGCAGACTCACGGTCTCCCCCGTACCGGCACCCGACTTCTGGGCGTTGCGATGCGGCTTGAGCACCAACGAGGGGCCGGTAGAATCGGCGGGCAAGGGCTCGACCTCCACGTCACCAGTGCCGTATTTGCCTTGGAGCTCCGTGAGCTCGCCAAAATCAAGGGCGCGCATCAGACAGCCGGAGACACAGACGGGCACGTCCCCTTCCGCAACCAGCGCTGAACACATATCGCATTTGGTGAAGATACCCTTAGCCTCCCAAAGGCTCGGGGCACTGTAGGGGCAGGCAGTCTCGCAGGAGCCGCAACCGATGCAAAGCCTCTCATCGAGGCTCACGATGCCGGTCTCGCCGTTCTTCTCCAAAGCGGCTACCGGGCAAACCGCAACACAGGCGGGAGCTGCGCAGTGGTTGCAGGCCATCGAGACAAAGTAGCCAAAGACATTCTGGGCCTCATAGATACCCGTTGCCTCGTCGAGCTTCCACGAGCCGCCCTGATAGTTGGGCACCTTGCGCCAAAGCGTATCCGTGGGGAGTCCGTAGGTCTCCTTGCAGGCAACCTGACAGGTCTTGCAACCGGTGCATTTATCTGAGTCGAAATAGAATCCGTATTGAGCCATGACCACTCCCTCCTATTCAATTCCCTTGGGCAGGACAAGGGCACGCCGCTTATCCGCCTCAAGTTTGATGTCGCCGGTATACTTCTCAACTTGACAGATAGTGCCCGACCAGGCCTGAACCCCCTGGCCCGAGGCAGCAGGTGCCTGGAGGATGTTGGGGTTGCCGGCAATGTCGATGCCGGTTGCCTCGTCGATTGTCGTCCACGCACCATCTTGCAATGCCACCGCTCCGGGAATGACGGTTGGCATGACTTTGGCGGGGCGGAGCACCTTGCCATGGGGGCTGCTCATTAAAACGATGTCGCCGTTCTTGATGCCACGGGCCTGGGCGTCAACGGTGCTCATGAAGCATTCTTGCGGAAAGGCCTCACGCAATGAGGTGACGGAGTCGTTGACGGTGTGTGCGCGACGGAGCGAATGCGGTGTCCACAGCAGCAACGGGAACTCGTCTGTCTGGGCACCCTGCCCCTGATCGGGTGTGAACTGCCACTTGCCAACAGGGTCGATGGTCGAGAAGCCATAGCTGTTGACCACCGCGGCAAGCGTGGGGCAGTAGATCTCGAACTTCCCCGTGCTGGTTGCTGCTGGCGTGATGGCGGGATTGGTGATGAATGCCTGGTAGGGGATGTTGGTGAGGGCATCATCTTTGGCACGTTTTGGCTTATAGAAGCCTTTCTCCTTGAACTCCGCAAGCGTCATGAGCCCCTCTTGCGGTTCGCCCGCGACACCCAGAGCATCGATGTCTGCCTGGGAGACGGTCAGCAGTGGGCTGAATCCCCCCACAACATCGGTGGCGTAGGCGGCATCCTTAAGCGAGTAGTAGGTTCGCTCTGCGGGCGTCATCGTATCGACCTTTGCAGGGTCGACGCCCAACTTCTGTGCCAGATCGGTGGCGATCTGTGCCTCAGTGCGCGACTCATACACGGGCTCGATGATACGGTCAGCCCAATACACCACATCGGAGTTATTGGTCCAGGCAAGCTCGCCCTTCTCCCACCAGGTTGTAACGGGAAGAACAACATCGGCATACTGCACGGAGGGGCAGAAGAAGGGATTTGCGCCCCATACAAAATCGACACTGCGAAAGAACTCGATTGCCTTGTTCGTGTTGGGCAGGGAGTTGAGCGCGTTTTGGTATCCACCGGTATAGATCAGATGGATGTCGAGAGGCTTCTTGCCGCCCGGCCAGATATCGCGCCCGTACTCCCCTGCCAGGCAGGTTTCCCAACACTCGGAGAGCTCGATCTTATCCCAACTGTCCCAATCGGTGATTTCGGCGAAGTTTGGAGATGTGACAAATACGGGCGGGTCGATGGGGTTGGCAGGGTTGAGGCCTTTGCCGTTTGAGCTGTCTCCCGCCTTGACGGATGCCAAGGTTGACATGCCCTCGTGCAAGCCCACCCAGCCCGCATAACTTCCCGGCGCGCCAGGGCTGCCGTTCATGAAGGCAAAGGTGTAGAACACCTGCCCAAACACCTCGCCAGCAGGAATCTTGGTGGTGGATTGACCGGCAAAAAACGCGATCTTCTCGGTTGCCGCGAGCTCCTCAGCCAAGCGCTTGATGGTCTCCGCAGAAACGCCACTGATCTTGGAGGCCCACTCGGGTGTTTTGGGTTCATTGTCGTAGGTGCCAAGGACGTAATCTTTGAAGTTGCCCTCGGCAGGAGCGCCCTCAGGCATGTGCTCGGCGTCAAACCCAACGCAGTAGGTGTCGAGATACTCCTGATTATGCAGATTGTTTGCGATTTGATGATACGCCATGCCAAGCGTGAATGCAGTATCGGTGCCGGGGCGGATTGGCACCCACTCATCGGCAACACCCATGGCAGTTTGATTGAGCCAAGGGTCGACGATAATGACCTTGGCACCATTCTCGTGGGCGTGACGCAGCTGATAGGCTGTGTTGCCACCTTTGTTAGCCTGCCAATTGCAGCCGTAGTAAAAATGCAGGTCGGACTCCTGGAGCGCCAGATAATCGGGTGCCTCGAACAGTCCGCCGGTCATGAAAAGCTCAACGAGCGGCCAACTGCCCAGCGAGACCGTGGCAAAATCGTGATGCAAGGCACCACCCAACTCGTTGAGCAGGCTCTCGATCTGGTCATAATAGGTATCCCCGATGTCGGCATACCCTGTTGACAGGATGCCGCGAGTGCCATAGGTGTCAAGCACCTTCTGCATCTCGGAGGCGATGATGTCCAGAGCTTCATCCCAGCTGATGCGCTCCCACTCGTCCTTACCACGCATCGCGCCATTGGGGCTCTCGGGGCTCCAACCCTTGCGTTTCATGGGGTACTTCACACGATCGGCGCTGAGGATATTGCTGATCTGCGCTCGCCCTCGCCCGCAGGCGCGCTTTTGCAGATACTCAAAGCTGTCGGGGTCATACTGCCCCTGGTCGGTGATGATCTTGATGGGCACTCCGTCCTCAACATAGGCCTTAAGCAGGCAGCGCGATGCTCCGCACGAGCAGTTATTCATGCAGGGCGCCGTCTTCCAGGCGCCTGTCTGCGCGACCGGAGTGCCATCGCCTCCTGTGCCACCTCCGTTGTTGGTGCAGGCGACCAGTCCGCTCGAAAGAGCCAGGGTGCCACCCGCCACCATGCTCCATTTGACAAAGCTCCTTCGGGAGAAGTCCGTGGTTTGTCTCTGCCTGTCTTGTGCTCTTTCCATTCTGACTCCCTTCTCCAGCTCAGGCTGCCGCGTGCGCGCTGTGAGCAACCGATTGCCCCGCAGAAGCCGCTGGCGCAACCGCCGCAAGCAAGGCTCCGCAGCCGATGCATTTTGCCACTCCTGCCAGATTGTCCGTGCCGCATTCTGGACATTTAGCGAGCGTCACCTTGATCTTCGATGGGTCGCAACAGGTATTACCACACATTTTTCTACCTCCCACTTCCTTTTGGGACACCTTGTGTCCGTTTTGCCGCCAGACACGGCTTGACTTCATCCTAACAAGTTGCCCCCGCCAAAGGAATTCTGGGCAGCTTAAACTTGGGTTAAAATTCCTTAATCCCCAGGCGTCGATTGCAGCCAAATACGTTCACAGGCACGCTTGCGGCCTGAGATACGCTTCGCTCGATTTTCAGACATTTTGCTCGTGCTCTGTTGAGCAAAGCCCCTCTTGTAAGGGGCGAGGGTTGTTGCGCCAGGCAAGGCAACTGTGTCTTGAGCGTATCCTCTCAGCAAAGGTGCTGACGTGGCCGCTATGCTGCGGTACCACTATTTGCAGATTTTAACGGCTGATTTAACACGCTGATTTAACACTGCTCTAACGCAGAGGCGATGTGGGGACAAGAAGCGTATAATCTCGGAAAACGAAAGGGGCGAAAATCTTGGCTGAGATATATGCGCACACAAAGACCGATGTGCAAAGTGGCACAACGCTGCCAGAATCGGAGTGGCAAACACTCGCTTCACACGCAGGGGCGGTTTCGAATCTTGCGCAAACCTTTGCTGAACAATTTGGTGC
>JAITTM010000057.1 GCA_031286975.1 Coriobacteriales bacterium | reverse complement strand
CAAATGCAACGAGCAACTCCCCGTGGTGGATTCTCGTCATTGGTGGCGTGGGCATCGCCGCTGCGGTCGCAACCCTCGTTTTGCGCAACGGGCGCAAGAAGGCAAAGAGCAGCAACAAGTAAGCAAGCAAGGAATAGCAAAGAAGAGCGCTAGAGAACAGCAACAAAGAGCAGCACCAAACAGAGGCGGAGCGGCACTGATCGCTCCGCTCCTGTTTTGCGCGCAAGCAGCGCCATGCCTCTGCTTTCAAGCGCTTGCGCTTGCGGACGCCTACACGCTTGCGGACGCCTACAAAGAGAGCCAAAACCCTGCAACTCAGGTGTTACCAAGGGCACAACCGCAAAATCTGTGTATAATTGTCAAATGCGAATACTCTCAAAACAGAAGGTACTGACACAAGGCGAAGCAACTCCCCTAAAAGGGCACTCTGCTGGTCAACTCCCTGCGTTTCTGGCGCGCAGAAGCATATCCGTTGCCTTGCTGGTCGTTTTGGCAGTGCTCTGTGTGCTCGCGGTTCTCTTCTCACTGGGCGTAGGGCGCTTCTTCATCCCGCCAGATACGGTGTTTGGCATCATTATCGGGCAGTGGTTTCCTGTGGAGCAGACCTGGGACGCCCTGGCGCAGAATGTCGTGCTGAACACACGCATGCCACGTGTTCTGGGCGCCCTGCTGGTGGGCGCGGCGCTCTCGCTCAGTGGGGCGACCTACCAGGGCATCTTCAAGAACCCCTTGGTGTCTCCTGATCTTTTAGGTGTCTCGTCGGGGGCATGTGTGGGCGCGTCGCTTGCCATCATGGCGCACACGGGTGCGCTGGGCATCCAGGTCGCGGCTTTTAGCTGCGGCATCGTAGCCGTGCTGCTTTCGGTTGCCATCTCCAAGCTGTTCCGGCAGGATTCAGCGTTGGCCCTGGTGCTCTCGGGAATCGTGGTGGGTGGCTTGTTCAGTGCGGTTTTGAGCCTCTGCCAGTATGTGGCGAATGTCTATGAGGAGCTTGCGCAGATAGTCTTCTGGACCATGGGCTCGGTCAAGTTCGTCGATGCCGTTGACCTCTGGACCCTCCTTCCGGTCATCGTGGTCTTTGGCGGGATACTCATCGCGCTTCGTTGGAGGGTCAACCTGCTATCGCTCGGCGAGAGTGAGGCCTCGACCCTAGGCGTCAACGTAAAGCTGCTCAGGGGTCTTACCATCGTCTGCTCAACGGCACTCACTGCCTGCGCCGTCAGCATCACGGGCAGCATAGGCTGGATTGGCCTGATAATCCCCCACGTGGGACGGCTGGTGGTGGGCTCGGACAATAACTTTCTGCTCCCCGCATCCGCTTTGCTGGGTGGCCTCTTTCTTGTGGTGGTGGATACCCTTGCCCGCAACCTCAGCTCATCTGAGATACCACTTTCCATCATCACGGGCATTCTGGGTGCCGCCCTGTTCGTCGCGATCATCGCGCGCCGGAGGATGCAGCTATGACCCGCGCGCGGCAGACCGAGCACACTCGGCTTAACGTTGCTGGGTTGGGGTACTCCTATACTCCACAAAACCCGGTTTTCTCCGCATTGGATTTTTCTGTGGAGAAGGGCGAGATATTGGTGCTTTTGGGCCCCAACGGCTCCGGCAAGACCACCTTGCTCAACTGCATTGCGGGGCTGCTGAGACCCCAGGAGGGCGTAGTCGAGCTTGACGGTGTGGATCTGCGCTCCCTGCGCCGCGACTTGCTCGCGCAAAAACTCGGATATCTGCCGCAGGCGCAGCAGCTGAGCTTCGATTTTGCGGTGCTCGATTATGTGGTGATGGGACGCTCGCCCTACCTGCGCTTTGGCACCGTGCCGAGCAAAGCTGACTACGCACGAGCCTGGGAGCTGCTGGAGCGGCTGGGGATAGCGCATCTGGGGGTCAAATCCTGCGGGCGCATCAGCGGTGGCGAGCGGCAGCAGGCGCAGATAGCACGCATCCTCATGCAGGATACGCGCCTGATTCTGATGGATGAGCCAACCAACCACCTCGACTACGGCAACCAGATCCGCACGCTGCGCCTCATCGCATCGCTGGCGGACGAGGGCTACTCCATCGTGATGACCTCGCACGTGCCCGACCACGCGATCCTTTTGCAAAGCAGCCTGGGTGTCATTGACGGCAAGGGCTCGTTTTGCACGGGAGCGGCAGGCGATATCCTCACAGAATCGCTGCTCGAAGAGCTCTATGGTGAGCATATCAACCTGCTTTATCTGGAGAACTGCGGTCGAATGACCTGCGTTCCCACTTGCATACGATAGAAAGGAAGGTGGCAAAGGAGAAGGGATCGCAGGCACTTCAAGGAATGTGCATCAGTCAGGTTCAAGGAACGTATATCAGTCAGATGCGCGCTCGGTGCATCAGTCAGACAAAAGGGAAAGGGAGAAATGGCATGAAGAGGATGAAGAACAGAGGAAGAATGTGGTTGGCGACGCTCTTGAGCTTGTGTTTGCTTGGGTCGATGACCCTGTTGGGCTGCACGCAGGATAAACCCGCTGAGCAGTCGCAGACACCGGCAGCCCAGGCCCCTGAGTTAGCTGCGCCCGCAGAGTACCCTACGAGCATCGTCGATCTTGCGGGTCGCAGCGTTGAGTTTGTCGCCCCGGTAGAAAGAGCCGTGGCAATTGCAGGGCCCTCCTACGAGAAGGTGTTTTTGCTCGGGCAGGCGCACCGCCTTGCCGGAGCGCACTTCTACATGGTCGAGCGCCCCTGGGTTGTCGCGACCAACCCCGCCATCAGCAGCGTAGCTCCCATCAGTAGCCCTGGTGAACCGAATGTCGAAGGACTCCTCGAGCTGGGAGCAGACGCCGTTTTATTCTGGGATTATGAGGAGCCCCTCAAGAGCATGGAGGCTGTTGGCCTGCCCGTTGTGGTGGTGCAGCAACCGAGCGGTGGCAACCCCACAACGCTTGATGAGTTCATCGCCTACCAAAAGGCCGAGGTTCAGGTCTTTGCCGATGTCTTTGGCGGCACCGCGCACAACAAGGCCCAGAAGTGGTTTGACTACTTTGACCAGAAGGTCGCGTTTGTGCAGGAGCGCGTTGGCGCGATTCCCGAGGCTGAGCGCAAGACCGCCCTCTATGCCTATGGCGAGGAAGGGCTGGGTCTGTTTTCGCAGTACTCCTATGTCTCATTCTGGCTGGAGCTTGCGGGCGGCAAGAACCTTGCCGATGAGACCGGTGCCGAGATGGATACTGTAGTGACCATGGAGCAGATCGTCGCCTGGAATCCCGACTACCTCTTTGCCGGGCGCATGGATGCTACCGAGGCCGAGGCCATCACACAAGGCGCCGCTTGGGCTGAGCTGGATGCGGTTAAGGGCAACAACGTGATCATCTGCCCCGACGGTGTGATGTATTGGGATTATTCAAGCGAGGGTGTCCTTCTCATGGAATACCTTGCCCAGAAGATGTATCCTGAGTTGTTCACCGATCTCGACATGGTCAAAGAGGTTCAAGATTACTACACGACGTTTTATGATTACACGTTAAGCGACGAGAACGCGCAGAGACTGCTTGACCACCTGCCTCCTGCGTAAGTCAGCAGCAAGGCATCGCCGACAATCGGTGCCTTGCTGGATGGCTCAATCGCTCGCAGAGCACTCTGCGACCCCTCGGCGCCACCGAGCGCCGAGGGGGCAATCTATCAGAAGGAGTCTCTTTCATGAAATTTGACGATTATACTCGCCAACAAGTCCTCGATCGGCTCTTTGCCGAGTGGACGCCCAAGCCTCAAACCATCACGGCTGCCGTTGACAACGCAGTGGGATACATCACGGCCGCGGATGTCTATTCACGCGTCACACAACCGGTTGTGCGCGCCTCGCGCATGGATGGTATCGCCGTGCGCTCTGCCGATTTTGCCCAGGGGCGCCCCGATCTTGAAGGCTTTAAGCTTGGCAGGGATTACGTGCGTGCCGATACAGGCGACGACTTTGACGATGCCTTTGATGCCGTTATCAAGATAGAAGACGTGACCATGCTCAAAGGCGGTGGCATCGCACTCGCTGACGAGTTGGTTGTCACCCCCCGGATGAATGTGGAGCCAACCGGGGAATCCCTCCGCAAAAGCGACCTCTTGTTCCACAGCGGTTGGAAGGTTCGTCCCGTTGATGTTGCCCTGCTCGTACGGGCAGGGCATACGGAGATAGCCGTTATCGCCCCTCCCCGGGTGACCTTTATCCCCACCGGCAACGAACTTGTCTGCGCGGGCAGCTTGCCGGGACGTGGACAGAATATCGACAGCAACTCAACACTGGCACGGCATATGCTCAGCTCGCTGGGTGCCGAGGTCAGCTGCCTGCCTATCGTGCGCGACAAGCAGGCGGCGCTGGCGGAGGCTTTGGACACGGCGCTGGCTCAGGCGGATATCGTGGTCATAAACGGCGGCTCATCCAAGGGCGAGGACGACCTCAACGCCGCGCTGCTCAAATCACGCGGCACCGTGATCTGTCACGGGGCATCGGCTGCGCCGGGGCGTCCCGTCTGTGTTGCCGTGATCGAGGGCAAGGTCGTGGTAAATGTTCCCGGACCGATGGTGGCGACCTATTACGTCTTTGAATGGTGTCTGGCGGGCATCATCGCACGGTGGCTGGGTGTGCGAACCCACGAGCATCCCCGCATCAAGGTGCGGCTCACAAAGGATCTCAACACACGCAAGGGCTTCCAGTTCTGGAGCCGCCTTGATGTCAGGCGCAGCCCCGAGGGCTACAGCGCCACCCCGCTTTCCCTCAACCGCGGCGATGGCCCCTACATAATCGGGGTTCCCAACGCTCAGTTCATCAACAGCCTTGAAGGCGGAGACTACCCTGCTGGCAGCGAGCTGGAAGTCGAGCTGCTCTGTGACCCGGAGTTCATCCCTGAGGCATAGGCGAGCAAAGCCTCCCGCTCATTGGGGAGGCTGCCTTCGATCACCTCATCAAGCAGGGCTTCGAGCAGAGCGCCTATCTGCGGACCCTCGGGGATGCCCGCCGCTAAAAGGTCGTGGCCACTGATTGCCAGATCCTTGAGCTTGAAGCACCGCTCCTCGGCCAGGATGCGCTCAAGCTCGGCGGTGGCCTCTGCCGCGTGGGCAAGGCGCTGAGCCACATAAGGAGCGGCCGTCGCGCTGCCGTCGGCACGTTTGACGTCCAGCAGCAGGCGCACCCGGGCTTCTCCCAGATTTCGCAGTGCTCTAAGCAGGGTCTTGCCGCTCAGATCGAGCATATGCGACTCGACCAGCAAACAGACCGTCTCGATGGTGGCGTTGTCAAAGCGCAGGGCGGCCAGGCGCGCGCGGGCGAGCTGGGCGCTCAAGGCGGCGTGGCCGTAGAAGTGACCCACGCCGTTGCTGTCAAGGCGAAAGGCGGGCGGCTTGCCCAAGTCGTGGAACACGAGGGCGAGGCGCACCAGGGGGTTAGGCGGCGCGGCGCAAATCGCGCAGGTTGTATGCTCCCACACGTCGTAGCAGTGGTGCCGGTTGTGCTGGTCAAAGCCAACGGCGGGGCTGATCTCGGGGATAAGGACGGCCAGCACGTCGGGGTAAGCGTCGAGCACCGCCTTGCTGTTGGGGCTGGGCAGCAGGCGCATGAGCTCGGCGACAAAACGCTCGGGGGCGCTGTTGGCCAGCAGCTCCCGGTTGCGGTGGATGGCTGCGGCAGTGTGTGGCTCGATGGCAAAACCCAACGTCGCGGAGAAACGCAGGGCGCGCATCAGTCGCAGCCCGTCCTCAGCAAAGCGTGCGTCGGGGTCGCCCACCGTGCGGATGATGCCCGCCTCAAGGTCGGCGAGCCCCCCGAAGGGGTCGATGAGGGTGGCCGGGGACGGTTGCGGTTGTGGTCGCGTTGTGTTGGGTGTGCCGGGCGCATCCAGTGTGCCGGTTGCGCTGGGTGCGGTAGCCTTGCCCGTTGCTCCGGTCGCGCCAGTTGCGTCAGCCGCACCAATCCCGCCAGTTGCGCCAGCCGCGTCTGTCGCGCCGCTCACGTCCAGTGCCATTGCGTTGATGGTGAAGTCGCGGCGGGCAAGGTCTTCTCGCAGGCTGCTTATAAAGCTCACGGATTCCGGATGGCGATTGTCGAGGTAAGGCCCGTCCTGGCGGAAAGTGGTCACCTCGACGGGTGAGCCGTCAACCAGCACCGTCACGGTGCCATGTTGGATGCCCGTGGCGATAACCGGCAAGGCAGGGGAGTCAGGCGTGGCCGCACAGCAGGCCTGCACCTCCTGCGGCAGCGCCGAGGTCGCCACGTCCCAGTCTTTGGGGGTCGTGCCCAACAGTGAGTCGCGCACGCAGCCCCCTACCAGGTAGGCCTGATGCCCACAAGCGTGCAGCCGCGCCACGACCCTTTGGGCAAAATGCGGAATGTTGAGAGTAGCTGTGTCCATGCAACGATTATAAACCTCCAAGAAGTAACCGGCATTCTTCAATTACAACTTCGGGTTTTGGCCAGCTTGTAGCTGCATTATCGAGGTAAATCATGATTTCATCCAAACACCATAATCATAGTTCACCGTTTACCAAATCTGCCTTTGTTTTTATTGTGCCATTTGATTTACAACATATATCTTCGTTCGAAGAGTTACTGGCATCAAGTATCAATCGAATAGACTTGTATGCAGCGCGTGGATTGTCTGCACTAAAAGAAAGTCTATTTACAGCAGCACTAGTTAACTTCCCGTCTATAGAAGGCCTATAAGGATGTTTGAAGTAGAGGCAGACATTAGTAGTTCGCATATCATTCAATGCAATTAAATCATCATCGTACTCGATTGTTTTATTCTTAATACAATCCCTTTTTTCTTGAACTACCTTTTCGACACAATTTGTATCGACAGAAATGACGTGATACCAGCAGTACCTAAACACCATTTCATGTGAGTTTATGTAAGGTTGAATGCCAATCGAAGTGCAACGTTGGGGGGGGGTGCGGTTTAAGACAAGCCTAAAAAGCCTATTTGGATTTGCGGTATATTTCGCTCCTGTGCCCAATTTCAAGGGCGATGACGACCAGTTTGGAATCACAAATCTCTGCAATGATTCGGTAATCTCCAATTCGGTAGCGCCAATAACCACCGTAGTTACCAGTGAGTGCTTTGCCGCGACTGCGCGGCTCGCCAGATAAAACAACCGCATCCAGATAATCAGAAACTCGCTTCAAAGTTGGATAGTCGAGCTTTTTGGATTGTTTGACAAACTGAAGCGAGTATTCTAACTGCCAACTCATAAATTGAATTCTGCCTTGAACTCAGATGCAGGTATAGTCTGTTTGTCGGATTTCTCCCAACGCTGCACTACGCTATCCGCCCAATACTGTTCTTCAAGCTCATCAATATAATGGTTGATTGCTTCTCTTGCATAAAACGATTTTGTGCGCCCCGTCCTTGCCGCCAAAGCACTCAAACGACTTTCTAGTTCCGTCGGCAATCTTAATGCTAACATGGCTTCTCCTTAGAATTAGCTATACATGTATATCTTATCACAAAATTCGATAATTCATTTTAGAAGAAACATTCCGCAATTGATTGTTGCAAGTGATGGACAGCGATAAAACTGGGACGCATGAACCGACCCTGTGCCCTATGCGACTTGCGACTTTTTATTTTTCTGGGGGGAGCCTGTATTCGAGGCGCAAAATCAGGTACAATCTGAGCATATACTCCATAGGGCATAGGGGCTCAAACGGTTGGGGGAGCTATGAATAGGGCGAGAAAGTCACTTCTGGTACTTCTGTCGATGTTTTTGGTGGCAGTCTTGATGCCGATGGGCACGCTCACCGCGTTTGCGGCGGCGACGGTATCGGGAGAAGCCACGGAGACAGCAACTGAGGGCGAGAGCACCAGCAATAGAACGGACACGGTTATCATCGACGATGCCAAGACACCCCTGTTGAATCTGGACAGCGGACAGGCCTCATCAAGCGATTTAGCTTGGTGGGTCATCACGGTTGTCTTTGTTGGGGTCGCGGTTCTGAGTTGGTGGTTCCTCATCTGGAAGCACCACAAAAAAGACGAAGAGGGCGAACCTTTTCAGAGAAACACCGGGCACGAATAAGAATAATCGCTGGCACTAGTTTAGCGCGACCGTCTCGTTGCTTTGCGCTTTAATAGCCTTGCGCACGCGCAGCACGAGGTAGCCGCCAAACAGCACCGTATAGGCCGTCAGGCTTAACACCGCCGACGCGTTGCCCACCAGGGCTGAGGGTGCAAGCACTAAAACCAGATGCACATAGATGAGCCCAAAGAAGGGGTAGGCAAGCAGTTGCACCCGCTTCCATCCTTCGGGGCTCATGGCTTTATGCACCGCCACAAACGAGGTCAGCGTAAGCACAGCAAGCAGCACGGTGAGTATGAGTGAGATGGAAAGCGAGACCAGTACGTTAGCGCTGGTTGTCTCAAAGCCCGTGACCATGCGGGGGAGAAAGACCGCAGCGTAGGCAACAACATGTCCGCTGGCCAGGATGCAACCCAGAATAGAGAGCTCGCGGCGCAACGAGAAGAGCAGGGTGCGCAGCTTTGACCCATCAGGGAGCACGCCCGCAAACATCACGAGTGTGAACAAGGCCAGCGCAAGCGAGCAGCGTTGCAGGTAGACCAGCAGATAGCGCCACAGCGGCACCGCCGCCCCCACAAAGTTCGCATACAGGTACAGGCCGGTCAGCGCCAGGGCAAGCAGATAGAACACAACCGGGTACCGCTTGAGTGGCACCTGCAACACAACAACCAACACCGACACAACAACCAGCGAGATCAAGAACAACACAGCAATCAACCTACCCTTCTGCCCCTGCGTTTCCTGCCCAAAAGCCGATCCTTGCTTTGCGTGGGCTTACGGCTGCGGCTACCGTCGTCCACGGTCTTCTCCCTTGCCTTGTTTTAGTTTGGTCGAACTCACCAAGCAACGCCAAAAGATCCTGGCGCTTGTGGATGTTCAGCTTAACATACAGGTGCTTGCTGTGGGCGCACATGGTGTTCTTGCTGACGACGAGGATTGAATCACCCAACCTTGCTACACAAACAGTGTAGCAAGGTTGGGAGACAAGAGTTCACACGAGTTATGTGACGTAAGCCAGAACCAACGACAAGCGTCCGTGTGGTGCTATACTGCTCTCTCACGCATTTTCAGCCGAGAAAGCAGCTTAACCCATGCCTACCATGGATCTCACCCTCATACACGCTCCAGCGGTCTACGACTTTCGCGAGCGCTCCATCATGTACGGGCCTGTGAGCGACATGGTGCCCTCCACACCCGTCTTCGAGATGTACCCGCTGGGATTCACCACCATCGGCGAGTACCTCGAGCGTCACAACATCCACGTGCGGCTCTATAACCTCGCGGGGCTCATGCTCTACAAGAAGCACTTCGATGTCGAGCGCAACCTGGCAGCCATCGACACACGCGCCTTTGGCATCGACCTGCACTGGATGCCGCACTGCCATGGAGCCATCGAGGTTGCGCGCATCCTCAAGCGGCTGCATCCCCGTACGCCCATCATCTTTGGTGGGCTCTCGGCGAGCATCTTCCACGAGGAGCTCATCGCCTACGACTGCGTTGATTACGTGCTGCGCGGCGACTCCACCGAGGAGCCCTTCCGTCGCCTCATGGAGCGCATCAAGGTCGAAGAGGCCAGCTGGAAGGTCGGCGTATTGGGTGGCGACCTGAGCGATATCCCCAATCTTACCTGGAAGGATAAAACCGGGCGCATCCATGTCAACCCGCTTGACTGGGTGCCCAGCACCATGAACGCCATCTCGCTTGACTACGCCTACCCTATGAAGGGTGTCATCCGCCACCGCGACATGACCAGCTTCCTGCCTTTTAAGGGTTGGCTTAAATACCCCGTGTGCGCCTCGCTCACTTCGCGCGGCTGCAATCGCAACTGCCTGACCTGCGGCGGCTCCAACATGGCCTATCGCGACCACTTTGGTCGAGCACAGACAGCTTGGCGCGACCCGGGGCTTCTCATCCGCGATATCGAGACCATCCAAAAACATATCTGGGGCCCCATCTTCGTGCTCAACGACTTTTTGCAGGCAGGGGAGGAGTACGCGCGGTACTTCATCATGGGGCTCAAGGGCAAGCTGCTTAATCCCATCGGCTTTGAGTTCTTTGGCCCACCCAAGCAGGGCAAGGAGCTCTATCAGCTGCTCAACGACAACCTGCCGCAGTGGTCGGTCGAGATGAGCGCCGAGAGCCACGACGACGGCGTGCGCACTGCCTTTGGCAAGGGCCACTACACCACCGCCGAGCTCGAGCAGACCATCATCGATGCCCTTGACGCGGGCGCCCAGCGCTTCGACCTCTACTTCATGACGGGCATCCCCGCCCAGACCTGCGCAAGCGTGCTCGAGACCGGTGCCTATGTGCAACATCTTTATGAGCGCGTCAACTTTGACAAGCGGCTCACGGTGTTCACCTCGCCCATGGCGCCCTTCCTCGACGTGGGTTCCATCGCCTTTGATAATTCGGAGAAGGCCGGGTACAAACTGCTCGCCCGCACCCTCGAGGAGCACCGCACGCGCATGGTGCAACCCAGTTGGAAGCACATCATGAACTACGAATCCGCCTGGATGACCACTGACGACATGGTGGCTTCGACCTATCAGGCAGCACTCGACATCAACCGCATCAAGGGCGAGCACGGCGTCATTGCTCCCAACATTGCCGCGGCCACCCATACGCGCATCACCGAGGCGCGCGAGCAGATGAACCGCCTCGACTCCGTGCTGCTTGAGCACCGAGGCACCAGCCCTGCGGATTCCGCCGCGCGCACTGCCGCTCTTGCCACGCTCAAGCAGGAGTTCGAGCGCTTAAGCGAGTCAACAGTCGCGGAGAAAACCGAGCTCAACTGGCCCCACACGATGCGCCCCATACATCTCACCAGCAACGCCAAGATCTGGGCACAGGAGCTTAGCAGGAATGCGAGCGCCGCCCTCAAAGGCGAGTGGGCCTCCATCGGCTCAGATTTCAACTACCCCGACCAAGAGAACAGCTAAGCCGCGTCAGAGCCCCTGGGTGCCCTGCTTACGGCTTGCCACCAGGGTCACACCACCAGAGTCACCAGGCTTGTGACCCCTACGTTTCGTCCTGAGCGCCCTCTTTGTGGCCTTCGCGTCTGAGATAGAGGCAGACACCCAGCGAGGTCAAGGCGAGTGCAATGGCGATGAATGCCATGCCGTGCAGGGCAAGGACATAGGCGGCGCTCTGTGTCGAGCTCAGCTCGAACTGCCGCACCAGCAGGCTGAACAAGCCCGCGGATGCCGCCGTACCTATGCAAAAGGCGAGGTTCCTGTTGGTTGCCACAAAACCTCCGGCATAACCGGCAGAGCGTTTGCCGGCAGCCGTCATGATCTCTGAGTTGTTGGGCGTGTTGAGGATGCCCATGCCCAGACCGATGAGCACCAACGAGCAGATGATGAGCGGGTAGGCTGGTTCTTCTCCCCAAAACGCGATCAAGACTAGCCCGCCTATAAAAAGCACCAGCGAGAGGGGCATGAGCTTGAGCGCGCCGATCCTGTCAGAAAGCGCGCCTGCTAAAGGGGCACTGACCGCCATGCAGATGGGTGCAATCATCAAAAGTAGACCCATGATGCCAACAGAAAAGCCCCACGCTGTCTCCATAAAAAAGGGAAGCAGAAAGCTCACGAGCATATTGGCAGAATAACTCAAAAAGGTCACCAGATTGCCCAGCGAGAAGCGTTTGTTTGCCATGAGCTTGAAATCCCACAGGGGCGACGCGTGCCGTTTCTCGGCAAAAATGAACAAGGGCACAACCACTATGAGGAGAAGCCCAAACCACTGACTCCCCGCGAATCCTCCGCTCAAGCAGAGGATGAGTGCGGTCACGCAGAGGGCAAGCAGAAGAGCGCCGGTGATATCGAGCCGCTCTTTGGCGGTCGCCACAGGGTTAGGCAGGCGCAGGTATCTGAGCCCCAGCAAAAACGACAGGATACCAAAAGGCACGTTGATGAAGAAGAGCATGCTCCAACTGAAGTGGGTGAGCAAGAGGCCACCCAAGCTGGGGCCGCACATATTGCCCACACCCACCATCAGCACGTTGATGCCCATTGCCATACCGCGTTGCTCCAGGGAAAACGATACCATGAGGAGCCCCATACCCGTTGCCATCATCATGGCTCCGCCAACGGCTTGCAGTGCGCGGCTTGCCAAAAGCAGGATAAAGCTGGTGGACAGGCCACAGAGCAGGCTGCCGACGATAAAGACCACCAGCCCCGCAAGGTATATCCTATGCCCGCCCACGCGGTCGCCCACACGACCCAACAACAGCATGAGCGAACAGATGACCAGCAAAAAGAGGGTCGAGAGCCACTGCACCTGCTCGATACCGACACCGAGTGTTCTGCTGATAAGAGGATTAGCGACGTTCAGCGAGCTGGTGCTCATAGAGGACATCAGTGTTCCTAGAGACACGATGCTACTAACGAGCCATTTGTTGGTTTTTGCAGACATAGAGATATTGTAAGGCTCGCGCCCTGTTAAGTCACTGCCAAAAGCAGCAACCCCGCCACCTGCCGAGAGGTAACGGGGCTACCGTGTTGATTTTCCGAGTCAACCAGGCCGATGTGCTGCCTGAGGAAAACGCCGAAGTCGAGAGGAAAAACAGGAGGAGGAAGGGGAATTGGATAATCACTGGGAGGAATGATGTGTCCGTTATGTTTGTTCTCCATCTCGACTTCGGCATGAAGTGGGAATCGCTCTTTGATTACCCCACGACAAACACTATAGACCCCGCACATACGGCAACCGTTAGGTAGATGTCATGGAGTTGTAAAAGCGGAAAATAGTTTTTGCCAAGAAAGTCAGGGGAGTTGCAGGCTGAAGCCCGTACAGCGCATCGCCGCAGGATCAAGATAGATGATGAGGCGCGTCTTATCGGGCAGGTCATAGATGAAGAGCCGAAAATCCTCGGATGTCAGAACAAAGGGCGTCAGGGGCAGATTGGGCGGTATGACGGGGGTCTCGGGGGTGGTTGGCTGGGGGAGGGTCTCGCCGGTTTGGGGCGGCGTTCCCTCGGTTTTATCCACGGTCTCATCCACTGGGGTAGAAGCCTCATCATCGGGTACCAGGCTTGAGAAGGGATAACCGTAGCGGTAGGTGAAGCTGGTGTCCAAAAGCGAGAAGGCGTGAGCCAGCCTTTGCTGGTCGAGAAGCTCCGCCTCCTTGACGGTGGCGTTGACAAATGCCCATATCTGGTAGTCCTCCTCGACGGGCAGATACTCAACGGCGGGAAGTTTGTCGGCACCTGTGGCGGGGGTGTTGGTTGAGTTGGGTTGCCCAGCGTTTGCGGCGGCATCCGCGACAGGCGTAGCCGTGTTGTTCGGCGCATCCGCGGCAGCGCCGTCCTCTTTGGTTGCGTTTGCGGCGGCATCGCTTGCGGTCGCGGCGGCATCGCTTGCGGTCGCGTCAGCGGCAGTGCCCGCAGTGCCCGCAGTGCCCGCAGCGCCCGT
>JAITTM010000050.1 GCA_031286975.1 Coriobacteriales bacterium | reverse complement strand
TGCTGGATGACAAAGCTCATGGCGCGCTGTGTGCCAGAGAAAGTCCAGCAACAGCAAGTTCTCTTTGCCGGGATTGATGCGGGTGCCACGGCCCACCATTTGCGCGTAGAGGCTCCTGATTTTGGTGGGGCGCAGCACCACGATGCAATCAACTGACGGGCAATCCCAACCTTCGGTCAACAACATGCTGTTGCACAGCGCATTGAAGTCTCCGCGGTCGAAGGCGGCGATGATCTCAGCTCGCCCCTCGCTTTCGCCATTAACCTCGCAGCAGCTGAAGCCTTTATCTGAGAGTATCTGGGCAAACTTCTGGCTTGTCTTGATGAGCGGCAAGAATACTACCGTCTTGCGCGCCAGACAGCCTGCGGTGACCATCTCGTCGGCTATCTGGTACAGGTACGGATCCAGTGCGGTATCGAGGTCAGAGACCTTGAAGTCGCCTTGGGAGATGGAGACGCTCGTCAGATCGAGCTTGAGCGGTATCGTCTGCGCCTCGATCTTGCAAAGGTAGCCGTCACGGATGGCGGCCGGTAGCGTGTACTCGAAGGCAAGGCTGTCGAAGTATTGGCCGAGGCTCTTCTTGTCCCCTCTGTCGGCGGTGGCAGTAACCCCCAACACATTCACCCTGGGGAAGTGCTCAAGTACGCGCTGATAGCTGTCGGCTAAAACATGGTGCGCCTCGTCGACCACGATGGCGTCGAAGTAGTCATGAGGAAACTTTTTCAGGCGGTTCTCCCGCATAAGGGACTGAACTGAACCCACTACCACGCTATACCAACTGCCCAGACAGGATTGCTCGGCCTTCTCGACGGAGCAGCCCAGCCCCGTGGACTGGTATAGCTTATCGGCAGCCTGGTCTAAGAGCTCGCCACGGTGCGCCAGCACCAGCGCTCGACCACCTTGGCGCACCTGGTCCTCGATGACCTTGCTGAAGACTATCGTCTTGCCACATCCGGTTGGGAGCACGAGCAACGTCTTGCGGTTGCCCTGCTCCCACTGGCTTAAGACGGCCTCACGAGCCTGCTGTTGATATGGTCTGAGCTCCACCATCAGAACTGTCCTGGCGTGTAGGGGGCTGATGAATAGGTTGCAGGGTTAGGGGTACTGTGATCGACTACAGGCGCTTTGGCTGGGTCGTAATAGCGTTTGATGCGGTTTTGCTTGCCGTATTGTTGGGATTCCTCGCAGGTAACCTCCACAACGCCTGTTGTACCAATAGCTGCGTTCCAGTTCATCTGTAAGGGTTCGCCATGCTTCTTTTGGCCGATGCCGCAGAAGAACTGCGAGAGCTTCCACTCCATCTTGGTGCTCAGCACCATATTGTCGATGATGCTTGCCTTGCCAAAACTGGCACCGTCAATGTCCAAGAAGATCTTGACCATCTTCTTCTCGGATGCTTTGGAGGTTGTGCGCTCGAAGTCGCGAACCATAAAAGCGTAATCCCCCGCGGGCAGGATGATGCGCTCTGGCTCATCTTGCGTGATAACTCCGTCGTAGTCGAGTTCCTGGTCGTCATCAATGATGTTGTTGTTGGTGTCTGTCATGTTGAAATTGCTCCTTGTCTGAATGGTTTATCTGAATGGAATTTCTATGTCCCCGTAGGGCTTGAGTTTTTCTGCCGCCTCTTTGATTTGCGACCAGCAAGCGATTGCCCAGCCCTCAACAAACTCCTTGTCCCAGGCAGCTAGAGGCATGTCGAAGGGTTTGTACCCACGGTTGGCCGCGACTTGACGAACCAACAGCTCATTGATGTTGTCGTGCTTCATGAGATCAAATAGTGGCTGCAGGTAATCCGGCATGACCTCCTCAAACACGAGAGGCTTGCTTGCCGACGTCAAGGTGACAGCCGCAGAGGCAGAAGGCTGTTGTGGGGCACTGGAAGGTGCTGCAGCGGCAGGCTGTGAGGCCGGTTGTGCTGCGGATTGTGCCGCGGGGTGAGCCATGGGCTGTGGAGCTGTTTGCGGAACTGGCTGTGCTGGTGTGGGCGTGCTTGCAGGCGCATCTGAGACCATTGCCGGTGCAGATGCCATGTTTGGTATAGCAGATGCTATAGAGGCGTACTCAAAGGGCAGCTCGTCTGCCAGGCCATGGCGGTTCTTTGCATCCCAGTTCGGGTGGTGTGAGGTGTATATCACCCGCTTGCCTCCCTGAGCCTTGACCTTCCCGTCCTTGTTGGTAGCCACGATGGTCTTGTAATTTGCGAAGAGCACCATGTCAGCCCATTGCTTTACCATTGGTGCAGTCTTCTTCTTGATAAGGTTCAGCTCCCATCTATCATACGATCCCGACTCCTCGGGCTGCTCAAACTTGTAGATGGTCGCGTGTGCGGTAAGCACCACGTTGACGCCGCGCGCGATGAGGTCAGAAAGTAAGTTCAGCAATCGTCCGAACTCTTCTGCCACATAGGTGTAACCCTTCCCATAACCAAAATCCTCGATGCCTGCCTTGCCTCCCTTCGAGCAGACATGCTCGATGCAGAGCCTCTCTGCCCAGTCGGCAGTGTCGATGACCAGTGTCTGGCAGCAGCCGGGGCTCGCCTTGACTTCGGCGACCTCAGCCAGAAGCATCGACCAGCTGGTGGGCGGGTCAAGTCGGGCGACGTCGAGGTGTTTTGTTGAGCCCTCCGTGTCGACAAAGAGGGGCCCAGGGAACTGGGCGGCGAAAGTTGACTTGCCAATACCCTCGGGTCCGTAGATAAGCACCTTCTGGGCGCTCGGTATCCTGCCCTTTGTGATGTTCATGCTGCCCCCTTTTTCTTTTTAGGTCTCCTATTATTTGCTTGGTTTTTTGCGTCTACCCAACGACAGTTTGATGGTGAGTAGTCTCTGTTGACGTCGATGCGATCAAGAGTACAAGCGGCATAAGGAGCATCTATGTCATATCCAGCAGCCATTGCCCAATCTCTGAAAACAGTAAAATCGTGCAGCCACTCATCGCATACCTTGATTCCTCTGCCACCATATTCTTTATAGTCTTTGTGGTGCGGATAATAACAACGTTGGCGAAGCCCAAGCCAGACGTAATAAAGACGGCTTTTTGATTCACCGTGCGTTTTTCTGCGCTCTTTGTCAAAGCAGCCGCAACTAGTCGTAAGCCCATTTCTTAAAGATCCTGTAACAACACTGGTTATGCTCCCGCAATCGCAATGGCATTTCCAAAGTGGGTGACCGTTTTTTGTGCCGACACGGCCGATGACTCTAAGTCGTCCAAACCGTTTGTCAGTTAAGTCAATGAATGCCCCCATCAAAACTCACCCGCCACCCATTTGGTTGTTTGCGCAAATGAATTTTCAGGAGTAATGCTGTAACCATCTTGTATGAGAATACTCGCATCCCCTGTCTCGCCGGTTGTAACCCTTGTGCTAATAATCTGCAAGCTCTCCGAGTTAGCCCATTCCGCAAATTCACGCAAGGTAGACACATCGAGTTGCTCAAGTTTATCCAGGAGCACAAAGCCGCAGTCGGGATTGAGCCTGCGCACAATCGCTGTTGCGACGCACAACTGCTCGGATGAGCTCATGCCGTCCCACTTGACGGCGTTATAGGTCAGCTCGCCGTCGCTATCAACAGACAGGCCAGGCAGGGGCAGGTCAGCACCGTCCAGTAACTTGAGTTGTTCGGCTCTGAGGACTTCTATGCGTCCCGACAGATCCTCGTATTGAGCCCGGTAGGTCTCGGCTTCGTCCAGCGCCATAGCGCGCGCCTGGTTCGTCCTGACCTGCTGATTGATGGTGTCGATATCGACAAGCGATGCTTCGATCTCCGCAGTTGACTCGTCGGTGAGCTCCTGGGCGCTCTTTTGGGCAGTGAGCAGGTCGATGTCGTTTTGCCTCTCGGCAGTATTCAGCTCAACGCGCTTCTTTGTGAGCTCTTCAATCTGAGCAGTTATGCGCATGACCTCATCTGAGAGTTGGTTCTTCCTGGCAAGGAGTTGTGCCACCTGCTCGCGCTTCTTTTGGTTCTCGCCGTTACGTGCAAGTATCTCCTGCTGCCGGGCGATAAGCTCGCCCGCTGACACCGGTTCTGCAGGTGCGTCAGGGAACGCGGGCATCTCGTCAGCAGCAGCCTGCTTCTGTTTGTGTATGCGGCCGATTGCGGTGCGCTCATCGAAGAGCGCCTTTTCCGAGCGCTGGAGCTCGTAGAGCCTGTCGCCTACACCAATGATCTGGAGCAGAGTCTTGGCTTTGTCCTTGGGGCTGCTCTCAAGGAATTTGGGCAAGTCGAGTGCCAGCTGCTCAACAAAGGCATTGAGTAGCGACTGTCCCGCCTTGTTACCCGCAGGGTCGATGACCTTCAGGTCGGAACTCTTCCCTTTGCGCTCAACGACTAGGCCATTGGAGAGCTCCACGCGCAAAGACGGCGGGGTGACAGAGCCATCGCGCCGGGGCTCTGATGGCCTGAACTTGTCGCCGCCCAGTGCCCAGGCTATGGCATCGAGCACGCTGGTCTTGCCCTGGTTGTTCTTGCCGCCAATGATGGTGAGCCCGGTAGCATCGGGCACCACGGTGACGGCCTTGACGCGCTTGACGTTTTCCGCCTCGAAGCGGGTGATCCGTACGGGTTCACTCATCGTCTTCATCCTCCTCATCGTCTTCGTCGTCCTCGTTGTCTGACATCCATTCCGCAAGCAATGTGGCCAGCTCTTCTTCTTCGGGCGATATGGTATAACCGTCGCTTTGCAGAGCGATGAGCATGTCGACATAGCTTCTGTAGTCGTCCTCAAGGTAGCTGGCATATTCCGCGAGGTGTCTCTGGTGAAAGTGGTCGAACTCCAGCCAGTTGGCAGCGACAGAAAAGGGTGACAAAGAAAACGGGACATCGATGCCGGTTAACTCGGTGAACTCCTCGGTTGTCTCACTGTCGTATCTGTCTGCATAGAGTCGGCCAGCAAACTCAAGGGTCGCCCTTAGCGTGCTTCCGCCACCCGCTACCAGGCGCTCACCAACAAAGGTGGCTCTCCGTGCCCTGAATTCTGTGTA
>JAITTM010000209.1 GCA_031286975.1 Coriobacteriales bacterium | reverse complement strand
GGTTGAACCAGGAGGCGATGAGCACGCCGGTGCCATCCACGATACTGATCTCGACGACGGTCATACGGGGTTTGGGTCGCTTGAGCTTCACCTCGTCAACCACCCCCAAGACGCTCACCTTCTCGCCCAGAGGAGCGGCGGCAAGGCAAACGACCTGCGAGAAATCGTTATAGCGCTGGGGGTAATAGGTGAGCAGATCGCGAAGGGTATGGATACCGAGCTTGTGCAGGCTCTCCGCGCGCTTGCCCTTCGCGAAGCGGATGCGCGTGACCGGCGCCTCAAGGAGGGCGGTCTGCGCGGCTCGGATACCCGATGCGACTTGCGCGGCGGGCTTCAGGCCAGAGTCTGTTGCGCCTGAAACCATGTTGGCGTTACTCGGCGGCCATCACCAAGGGGTAGAGCGGCTGCTCCCCGCGGTGCGCATCGATCTCGAGATCGGGAAACTGTTGCTCTATCCGCTCAAGCAGCGACTCGAAGGAGTCTTGGCCGAGATCCTGACCAGCAAGTATGGTGAGCACATCGGCATCGTCGCCAGCTATGTGGCCTACCAGATCGAGTGCGACCTGATTGATATCCGAACCCACGAACTCGATCGAATCATCGGAGATGCCGAGCACGTCGCCGTCTTTTATCCGCGTCCCATCGGGTGCCGTCGCGTCTTTGATGGCAAAGGTGACCTCCCCGGTATGCACCTCGCTGATGGCCTCGGTCATGGCTTCGACATTCTGCTCAAGGCTCGCCTCGGGATTGGCGACAAACAGGGCCGCAAAGGACTGGGGCACGCTTCGCGTGGGCACGACGGCCACGGGTTTCTCGCTGATACTTGCCACGGCATTGGCAGCAAGTATGATGTTCTTGTTGTTGGGAAAGATGATGACGCTTTGGGCATCAACGGAATTCACGGCATCCAGGAGATCCCTGGTGGAGGGATTCATGGTCTGCCCGCCGTTCACCACATAGTCCGCGCCCAGCGAGCCGAGTATCTTGGCGGTGCCCGCGCCCGCGGCAACCGCGATGAAGCCCAAAGGCTTTGCTGGCTGGGTAACACCTTCTTGTTTGAGCCCCTCGGTACGTGCCTCGCTCTGCAGCTGCATATTGTGGATATGCACCTCGGCGACCTGACCGCGCTCCGTCATGTAGCTCAGCACGGTGCCAGGATCGTTGGTGTGCACATGCACCTTGAAGTCGGGGTGGCTGCCCACCAGCAACTCGCAGTCGCCCATCGTGCCCAAGAAGTCCAAAGCCGCCTCTTCGTCCACGTCAGCGCTGTTGAAGAGGAACTCGGTGCAATAGCGGTAGGCGCTCCCCTCCCAATCGTTGATCTGCTCGATGGCGACCTTGGCGGCGGGCTGCCCAAAGGTGGCGATGACGGGAATGGCGGCCGCGTCACCGGTGACAGCGCTCACAAAGCCCTCGATGAGGATGGCCAGACCAAAACCGCCGGCGTCGACCACGTTGTTCTCCTTGAGCACAGGGAGAAGTTCCGGCGTGCGCTTGACCGAGGCAAAGGCGACCTCCGAGACGCGCTTGAGGGCATCGTCGCGGCTGCTGCCCTCCTCGGCGGCTCGACGGGCACCCTCTGCGCAGTCACGCAGGACGGTGAGGATGGTGCCCTCGACCGGCTTTCGCACGGCGTGGAAGGCGACCTCGACCGCGCGGTCGAAGGCGATGGCGATGGCGGCGGCGTCAAAGGACTCCGAACCCTCCATGCCCTCGCAGAGACCTCGCAGTATCTGCGAGGTGATGACGCCCGAATTGCCGCGGGCACCCATAAGCGAGCCGTGGGTCACCGCGTGGCGCAGCTCGACAAGCGTAGCAGTCGGTGGCAGGGCGGCAGCCTCCTTGACCACAGTCTCAATAGTCAACGACATATTGGTGCCGGTGTCGCCATCCGGCACGGGAAAGACGTTGAGTCGGTTGATCTCTTCTTTGCGCTCGCTCAGCGCCGTTGCGGCGGCAGCGATACAGGGCAGGTACTCGGATACGGCCATCGATGATTCACTCCGTCTTGTTAGCAGGGACAAAGGGTATAGCAGCGGTCGTGCAATCAATCTTTACGAACATGGATGCCCTGAACGTGGATGGCGATATCCTTTACAGGTATCTGTGCGTAGTTCTCAAGCACAAAGCGCACGCTTGAGGCAAGGTTCTCTGAGACGGTATTGATGCTGGTGCCGTGCTCGATAACAACATAGAGGTCGACCGATAGTCCGTCTGCGTCGCTGCTGACCGTGACCCCTCGGCGCAAACGACGGGCAGGCAGCAGCTTTGCGATACCATCCTGCACGTTGGGCGCGGCCATTCCCACAACCCCATAGCTCTCAAGCGCGGCATGGCCCACCAGATCAGCCAGTACATCGTTCGAAACGCTCAGGGAACCCGGAATCGCAGTGCTCGAATCCTGTGCCATGAAGTAACCTCCAATAAACCTACGAGTGAATCTGAAACACGATAGTCAACGGATTATACCAGAGCACCTCTTGGGAGGCACCGATTAATTCTGGCACCTCCCCTGCTTTGTGGCCTGCGCGACCTGTTCGACGGCTTTCCTGTTTGTGGTAGAGTGTCCCCTGCACACATACACCCAACTATCATTTCGGGAGAAGACCATGGCCGACCTCCAACTGCGCCTCAACAAGGATATCCTCATACTCGAAGGTGCTATGGGAACCCTGTTGCAGGCGCAAGACGTTCCCAGCTCAGAATGCGGCGAGCTGCTCAACGTGCTCGACCCCGAGCTCATCATCGACATCCATAGCCGCTACAAGCTGGCAGGTGCGCACTGCGCCATCACCAATACCTTTGGCGGCACACGCGTCAAACTCGATGCCTATGGCCTGGGCAACCGGGTCGAGGAGCTTAACCGTTCCGGAGTGCGCCTGGCCAAAGCCGCCGAAGTCGAACACGTCCTGGCCGATGTGGGCCCCTGCGGCCTGGTGCTCGAACCTTTGGGTAGCGCCACCTTCGATACGGTGTACGCACAGTACTTCGAGCAGATAAGCGCCCTGGCTGCCGAGAAGCCCGATGCCATCCTCATCGAGACCATGGCCGACATCGCCGACGCACGCTGCGCGTTGCTGGCCGCAAAAGCCGCCTGCGACCTGCCCATCATCGTCAGCTGTACCTTTGCGGAGAATGGCAGGATGGATCTGAGCGGCACCGACCCGGCAACGGCAGCGATCATCCTCGAGGCTGCCGGAGCCGCTGTGGTTGGCATGAACTGCGGTCTGGGACCCGAGCAGATGCTGCCCCTGCTTGAGCAGATGGCGCGGGCGACCTCCCTGCCGCTGCTCATCCAACCCAATGCCGGTATCCCCTACCTCAACGGCAAGGGCGAGACGGTTTTTCCTGGTACGGCTGATCAGCTAGCCGATTATGCCCTTGAGTTCAAGCGTCTTGGTGCGCAATTCATCGGCTCCTGCTGCGGCTCCACCCCCGTATTCACCGGTGCGCTCTATGCTGCCGTAGGCGGGACGGATGTGATGGGGAGACGCCCGTCCTTCTCGCAGGGAAAACTGGTCTTGGCCTCACCTAATACCACGGTCGCTTTGGGTGGTGGAGAGCCCACTAGGATAATCGGGGAGCGCATCAACCCCACCGGCAAGGCCCAACTCACCCATGAGCTGGAGCGGGGCATCATGTCGGAGCTCAAGCAGATGGCCGAGGCGCAGGAGCAGACCGGTGCTGATCTGCTCGACGTGAACGTAGGCGCGCCCGAGGTCGACCAGAAACGCGTCTTGCCGGCGGCGGCTTTAGCTCTGGTGGGCTTTAGCACCTGTCCGTTGGTCTTTGACACGGTTGACGCTGATTCCCTCGAGGCCACCCTGAAGATATATCCCGGGCGTGCCCTCATCAACTCGGTCAATGGCGACCCCGCGAGCTATGAGCGTGTGTTCCCGCTGGCAAAACGCTACGGTGCCGGTGTCGTGGTGCTGGCGCTTGACCAAAACGGCCTGCCAAAGACCGTTGAGGATCGCCTGCGCATCGTCAAGGAGGTACGCATCGCGGCGCAGAGCTACGGCCTGAAGGACAGCGACCTGATATTCGACATGCTGGTGATGGCTGCCGCATCCAGCCCCGAGGCACCCGAGCTGACCCTGAGGGCCGTCGAACATGCCTCGACCCTGGGGCTCAATACCGTGTTGGGCATCTCGAATGTCAGTCACGGCCTGCCCGACCGCTCGACCCTCAATGCAGCCTATGTGGAGGCGGCGATCACAGCGGGGCTCTCGGCTGCCATCGTCAACCCCACCGAGAGCACCATGCGTCAGGTCGTCAAGCTAGCGAATGCGGGGCGCTCGGTCATAGCGTTCAGCGACAGCCTCAACGCGTGGCGCGCCAGCTATCGCGCTGCCCTGCGCAAGGTGGCGCAGGGCGCAGAGCGCATCGCAACGGGCGTGCAGGCCACTGAGCAACAGGCGACATCGAGTGCGGCACTCGCCCACAAAACCCCAGGCAACGAGCCCGGCAACGCCGAGCGCCTGCTCAAGCGCGCCATCCTGCGCGGTGACAAGGACGGCACGCCCAGCCTTATCGATGCCATCATCAAGACGGGCATCGCAGCCGAGACCATCGTGGACAGCTTGCTCACGCCCACCTTGCAGGATCTGGGCGACGCCTTTGCTCGCGGTGAGGCCTTCCTGCCGCAGATGATGTTCGCCGCCGAGGCCATGAAGGTCGCGGTCGCGCGCATCAAGACCTATCTGCCCGCCGCAACGGACGAGAACGCAAGCGGCCGCGTGCTGTTTTGCAGCGTCAAGGGAGACGTGCACTCCATTGGCAAGGACATCTGCGTCGCCCTGCTCGAGAGCCAGGGCTTCAAGGTCTTCGACCTGGGCGTCGATGTCGCGCCCGAAAAGGTTTTGGAGGTAGCCCGTGCTGAGAAGGTCGATGTCATCTGCCTTTCAGCCCTCATGACCACGACACTTCATGCCATGCGCGAGACGGTTGACCTGATCTATCGCGAGGAGCCCCAGTTCAAGACGGCTTGCAACAAGGCCGTCTGCGTTGGCGGAGCCGTTGTCACCGCCCGCTGGGCAGAGTCGATAGGTGCCCGCTACTCCTCAGATGCCCCCAACTGCGTAGAGACCATCCGCGTGATCTGCAAAGGTGGCAACACACGCTTGGCATGACCCGCCAACATCCACGGCAAGAACCCGCAGTGAGGGCAGCCGTTCTGTGTGCATTTGCGGCTACGACCACGGCTACAGCCTGAATTGCTTCTGCAGCTTGGATCACTCGCTCAGCAGCGTAAAGGGGATGGCTGTGCCAATGCCGCTTGTGGCATAGACCTGCGCGCGGTCAGAGACAAAGACGGCCTCCAGGCCGTCTTGTCCTTCGACGAAATCAAGAGCGACGTCCAGGCCCATGAGCATCAACGCGGTGGTAAGGCCGTCTGCCTGAAGCGACGTGGGAGCGATCAGCGTGGCGCAAAGCAGGTCGGTTTTAGCTGGACGACCGCTGCGCACGTCGAGGATGTGATGGTAGAGGCGCCCGCCCAGCTCAAAGGCTCGCTCATAGACACCGCTGGTCACCACCGAGCAATCGCGCACCTCAACCGTAGAAAACGGCTCCATACGCGGCTGATCGCGGGCGAGCAGTGGCCTGCGAAGGCCTACTCGCCAGGGATGCCCATCAGGGCGACTGCCCAGGACGAGAATGTTGCCGCCCAGATTGATGATGGCGCTTTTTACGCCCCACTCGCGCAGCAACACGGCCATCCGGTCGGCGATGTAGCCTTTGGCGAT
>JAITTM010000099.1 GCA_031286975.1 Coriobacteriales bacterium | reverse complement strand
AGCGGTGGGAAGACTCTCTGCAAACAGGGATTCCATTTCGAGGCTTCTCGTGTTAGGTGGCACAGGCACTGTCTCTGATGCGACTGCAACAACGCTTGCCAATGCTTTGAAGTGATGGTTGCTGAGCCTGTTGGCGTGGGCGGCAGCCAACTGCCCTCATCGCGCTTTTGGCATGTTGCGCTTGGCTAAGCAAAAACCTCTCGATGATGCCTGTCTGGAGCATGCCCCAGGCAGGCATCATCCCGTATTTTGAGAGAAAACCGAGAAACGCGGGCGCTTGACTACACGTTGAACCGGAAGTTCATGATGTCGCCGTCTTGCACCACGTAGTCTTTGCCCTCCATGCGGAGTTTGCCGGCAGCTCGGCAGCCAGCCTCGCCGTTGTGGGCAACATAGTCGTTATAGCTGGCGGTTTCTGCCTTGATAAAGCCGCGCTCAAAATCCGAGTGAATAACGCCAGCGGCCTGCGGAGCCTTGGCACCGATGGGGATGGTCCAGGCTCTGACCTCCATCTCGCCAGCGGTAAAGTACGACTGCAAGCCCAGCAACGCATAGGCCTCACGCGCCAGATGTTCAAGGCCGGACTCAGCCAGACCCAGCTCAGCCAAAAACTCGGCACCCTCATCCTCGCTCATCTCGGCGATCTCTGCCTCGATCTTTGCGCTGATGGGGATGGGCACCACACCCTCGACGGGAGCCAGCGTGGTCGTAGCCTGATCCTCATCCACATTGGCCACGTAGAGCAGCGGCTTGTTGGTGAGCAGGTGCAGGTCCAAGAGCAGCGTGCGCTCCTCCTCGGTCGCATCCAGCGTGGCTGCGCGGTTGCCCTCGTTGAGCCAGGTTTCCAGGCGCTCGACCACCGCGAGCTTGGCGGCCAGGGTCTTGTCGCGCTTGGCGTCCTTTTGCAGGCGCGGCAACGCGCGCTCCACGGTGCCCAGGTCTGCCAGGATCAGCTCGGTCTTGATGATGTCGCTGTCGCGCTCGGGGTTGGCGCTGCCCTCCACATGCACCACGTCGCCGTCACCAAAATAGCGCAGCACCTCGACGATGGCATCTGTTTGGCGGATGTTTGCCAAAAACTGGTTGCCAAGGCCTTCTCCCTGACTAGCGCCCTTAACTAGGCCGGCGATGTCGACAAACTCCACCGTCGCCGGCACGATGCGCCCCGGGCGCACAATCGCCGCGAGCTTGGCGAGACGCGCGTCAGGCACGGGCACGATGCCCACATTGGGCTCGATGGTGGCAAAGGGATAGTTGGCGGCCAGCCCGCCTTTTTTGGTGAGCGCCGTGAACAATGTTGACTTGCCCACATTGGGTAGCCCCACGATACCGATGGATAATGCCATGCAATTCCCTTCGAAGCAAAAACCCTCAATCGCCCGCGGCGTATTTCGGGATGACAACAGAACATATATGCTGCACGTGCTTGGTGTATCATAGCATCTATGAATAAAACCGAAGAAACAGCGCATGCTTCTGACCCCAACGCACTGCCGGGCGGTCAGCCAGACAACCAGCCGGGTGATCAGCAAGCCGGGCAAACAACCAGCCGGGCAGACAATCAGCCGGGCACTCAGCCAACCGCACAGCCGGACGAGCGGTCAGCCGGACTGTTGGACGACCAGCCAACCGACCAGCCAACCGACCAGCCAACCGCACAGCCGGGCGGCCTGATGCCCAACCCCATCCCCACTATCGTTGTGACGCACGCCTCGGTGGGGAGCGGGCATAAGGTTGCCGCCGAGGCGATTGCCGAGGCGCTGACGCATATCACCCAGGCCTGCCGTGAGCGCTTTCCGGCGTTTCCCGGCAACGTTAACGTCGAGGTCTTTGACATCCTCGAGTTTGGCCGTGTGCATTTTGACGGGGATAAAGCCGCGTCTATGTTCACCGGCCCCACCCGCCCCTTCTACGACATCACCTGGCGCTTTGTGCTCACCGGCCGCCTGCTCTGGGCCGGCGGCACCGTCTGGTCGCACTTGGCCTTTCCCGCCTTTACCCAATGGACGCGCGAGCACAAGCCTGCCGCCGTGATCTGCACCCATATCACGGCTGCCAACGTGGCGGTGGGCACGCGCATGATCAGCCGCCAGAACTATCCCATCATCTGCGTGCCCACCGATTACGAGGTCGAGGGCCTGTGGCCACACGGACAGATCGACCTGTTTTGCGTTGCCACCGAGTCGATGGCAGAGACTCTGCGCGCCCGCAAGATCGAGGAGGAGCGCATCATCATCACCGGCATTCCCGCGCGCAGCGATTTTGGCAAGACGTACAGTCGCGCGGAAGTGCGGGCTGAATGGGACATCCCCCACGACAAGAAGATAGCGCTCATCCTGGCAGGGGCCACGCTGCCCCGCCCCTACGTGCGCTTCAGGGAGACGCTGGATATCGCGCTTCCCTACCTCAAGGAGTGCGAGAACCTGCACTTTGTCTTCCTGGCGGGCAGCGACGACGAGTATGCAACGAGGCTTCGCCTGCGTCTGGCGGAGGAGAACGTGCACAACGCGATGGTGCTGGGCTACACCGAGCAGGTCGCCAAGCTCATGGCCGCAAGCGACTTCGCCATCTGCAAGCCAGGCGGACTCACTGTCACGGAATGCCTTAACACC
>JAITTM010000134.1 GCA_031286975.1 Coriobacteriales bacterium | reverse complement strand
CCATCATGCCAACGAGGAGGTCATCCCCACTTGGAGTGAGACCGAGGCCTCGGCCAACAAGATAAGATGTGAGCCTTTGGAAGGCCTGCTGCGGAGATTGGCCTGTCTGGCGCAACTCCTGCGCCAGCTCCTCGGGCGCACAAGGCAAAGGGCCATCTGGCGCGAGCAGGGCAAAGGGGGCAAGACCTAGCCCCGTTGGCTGCGCGTTGCAAGCGAGAAAGGCGCTCAGCTCCCGCAGGGCGAAGGGTATCGCATGGGGCATGAGAGCAGGTGCTTCAACGTTGTAGCAGGGCACACCCGAGGTCTCGATGCTGACATCGCTTGCAACAAGCGAACCGCCATCGCCACCGCCGCCGCTTGCAACAAGCGAACCGCCATCGCTGTCGCCGCCACCGTTGCCACCGCCGTTCACAACGAGCAAACCGCTGCCGCCGCTTGTGAGGCTGAGCACGTTAGCAAGGCGCAACTGAGCGAATTGCGGGGCGGCAAGTTGGAGGTGGAAGGGGCCGCTGCTGGTCTCGTCGGTGCCGATGAACAACACGCTGCCACCCCGCAGGCCATCGCCACACGCACTCAGCAGCAAACCGCGGTTGAAGCGTTGAACCACCTGCCAGGCAGGCACGCCCGCAAGCAGGGTGGGCACGGTGGCGGCCATGCGCCAGGGGCGCAGGCGATGCCTGGGCAACAGGTTTGCCGTTGCACCGCCCGCGTAGCCTCCGCGTGCTTTGCTTGCTGTTTTCATGCCTTGCTCCACTGCTCCGCCGCGCTATCCCGTAAAGCCAAGCTGCTCGGCGTAGGCGCTGATTGCCTGGTCGAAGCACTCGACGGGCGGGTGCACGGTGCCGGCACCTATCTGCCCGATGCCCGCCTGTTTGTGGGCGATGCCGGTGTTGATGACCGGGGTGACGCGGCTCGCCACGACCTTGCGGGCGTCGATCCCCAGGCAGATGCCCTGAAAGTCCCACGTGGGCACGGGAAAGCTGGGGTTGCGCGCGATGCAGATGTCCCGCATCTCGTTGCTCGTTGCAAGCGCGTCGCCAAAGCCGCCGCTGCCCACAAAGCGTGTGACTGCGGGGGCGGCTATCATCGCCATGCCCCCAACGCCAAAGGTCTCGGTAATGGCGCTGTCGCCCATGTCGGGGTTGGCATCGGCGCTCGAATAGCCGGTGAAGTACAGGCCGTCGGGCGTGTTGACGGGTGCGGTGAACCATGTGTCACCCATGCCGCTGATGCGGATGCCAAAGTTTGAGCCGTTGCGGGTCATCGCCGTGACGATGGTGCCCGCCTGTATGGTGCGCGCCGCGTCCATGACCGCCTTGGCGGCGGCCATCATGATGTTGAGGAAGAACTGGTCGGTGTCCGCCAAAAAGCGCATGACCTCGCGCAGCTGGTCTTGAGGCACGTCGGCGTAGACAAGCCGAGGCGCAATCTCCTTGAGAAAGCACATCGAAGCCGCGATGTTGCGCTGGTGAAACTCGTCGCCCATAGCGATAGCCTTGGTCACAAGCACGTTCACGTTGAGGCCGCCTTCGATGCCACGCAGCACCTGGCCCAGCACGGGCCCCAGCACATCGCGCATCCAGCGCAGGCGCTCGATGACGCCTCTGTGGTACGCACCAAAGCGCAGCACGGCGCCAATGCCCTCGTTCATGGTGCAGTAGGCATAGTTGCCGTCGGTCTTGTTGAGCACCACGAGCACCGGCATATTAGCCGAGGTGATGCCGCCCATCGGCCCCACTGCGCCTACGTGATGGCAGGGTTCGAACGCGACCTTGCCGCTGGTGAGCAGTTCAAGCGCAGCGTCCTCATCCGCCGCCCAACCTTCGAACAGCACCGCGCCGATGCAGGAGCCCTGCATGGGGTTGGTCATCTCATCCCAGCGGATGGGTGGGCCAGCATGGAGCAGCACCTTCTTTGCGCCCGACTGCTGATCCAACAGGGGGATGACGCTCTTGGCGGGCACCACGTCCATCAAAAACGGCGTGGCCGCAAGTATCTTGTCGATGACTGCCTGGTTGGCCTCGTCGATGGTCTTGTATTCGCTCGTCATGACCGAGCCTCCGTTTCACTCGAATAACGGTTAAGAAATGTCAGTACCCGCTGGAGCCGCACGTCGCCGCCTGCCAGGGGTTGCCAGTCAAACTGGACGTGGGTGATGCCGCGCTCGACCAACGGGCGCGTGAAGCTGCGCAGTCCCACGTTGATGATGCGCGGTCCTTCGTCGAGCAGCAGGCGCACCGGCTGTGCAACAGCAGAAACAGACGCGGATAAAACCGGGTCGCCTCCGCTCGCCACCGCCCCTGCTGCGCTTTCGCTTGTTGCCCGCACTGCACAGGGCTCATAGTGCACCGCAAGCCCTATCAGGGCGAGCGCCGTTGCCACCGCACTCGCGTTGCTCAGGGCAACCAGTACTCCGGCCTCCTCCAGCGCGCGCTTCTGAGCCGCAAAGCCCTGGGGGTCGCCCTCAGTGCCGCAGATGGTCGCCACAAAATGTAAGTCACGCCCCGCCGCCCGGGCAGCGGCTTGTACCTCGCGGATAGCGGGGATGGTCTCTCCCGCCATGTCGTCGTGGGCACCATAGCCCAAAACAAAGTCGAGCAGCACCACGCCAACCTCCGTGTTGTCTGCGATGCGCCTGATGAACTCGACGCGGTTTAGGGGGGCGATCATGGGATGGGGTTTGCCCTGAGTGTAGACATCGTCGCCCAGATCGATGATGACATGCCCGTCGCGGTTGAGCATGAAGCCGTCCGTGTGGCTGCTGTGATCTCCCACCGCTCCGAGCGCCTGCTCGAGCATCACGGCGGCCTCGCCGGCCAGGGTGCCACCCGTGTAGAGGCCCAAGATGCCCTGCGCCTTGGCAGCCGCGCTGCTGCGCACACCCTCTGCATCCTGGGCGGCTACAGCGCACGCAGCATCTGCAACATCCGTGCCGTTAAGCGCCAGTGCCTCTGGCGCGTACTGCGTCACGTCTGGTGTCTCGCCGCGGCTCAAGGCAACTGCCAGCTGGGCGGCCTCCTCAAGTGTGTGAGCGAAGTACAGCCCTGGCTCATGCGCGGTGACGGTCTTGCCGAGAAAGTGCACCACCACGGGCTTGTGCGAGGCGCGCAGGAGCGCGAGCAGCTCGGCTTGCACGGCAGGTGCGGGGGGTTTGGAGACGATGAGGATGCAGTCGGTGTCGCGGTCGGCCTCAAGGGCGGCTATGCCCATCTTCATCGTGCGGGCGGCGACACCTTGGCTGATGTCACGCCCACCGGTGCCGATGGCATGCGATACTCCGGCACCTAGCCGTGCTATCTGGCAGCTTGCCTCTTGGATGCCCGTGCCGCTGGCGCCCACGATGCCAATGGTGCCGCGCGGTACGACGTTGGCAAACGCCAACGGTATGCCGCCGATGAGGGCGGTGCCGCAGTCGGGGCCCATGACTAAGAGCCCCGCGGCAGCGGCCTTCTCCTTAAGGCGTACCTCCGCCTCAAGTGGCACGTTGTCGCTGAAGATAAAGACGTGTTTGCCCTCGTCGAGGGCGCGCTCTGCCTCTCCCTCGGCATAGCGACCGGGGATGGAGAGCAGCACAAGATTGGCGTTGGGAACCTGATCAAGAGCCTGCTCCCAGCTGCGCGCCGTCTGCTCGGTCTGCGCCTGGGCTTGCTCGCCCTGACGAGCCAAGAACGCATCGACGTTTGTGAGCACCTCGTCTGCGATGCCTTCGCGTTCGCTGTCCATGACGATGGCGATGTCGTTGGCACCAGCCTGCGCAAGCTCGGGGGTGCCCAGGCCACTGGCAGCGAGTATGTCCTTGTTTGCTGGGGTGCCCATCATAATGGAGACCTTGTTGATGCCGTCCATCTCGGCAATGCTGTTGGTCAGTAGCATCAGGGTGATGGAGTCTTGGTATGAGTTCTTGCGGATGATAGTGGTAAGCATGACGGATTCTCCTCCTTGGTAGGTTCTACAGCTCCTAGCGCTGAACCGCAAACGGGTCGCCCAGTTCATAGCTTTTGTTATAGATAGCATCTGAGCACAGGTAGTCGTATATCTCCTTGACAACAGGGATACCATCGCGACGGTACGCATCCGCAACTGACTTTGAGCGCTCGCCAGGAAAGAGCACCTGCTCAGTGCCGGGTGCTGGCTTGACCTTGTGCAGATCCTCGATCATGGCAAGGATGCTGGTGCGGAAGTTCTCCGCGTTACCAAAGAAGGTCGGGTTGATCACGATGTGTATCTGGCCAAGGCCACGCCCGCGATCGAGCCCGTCATACATGGAGCTGACATGGGGGCCAAAGGGTACGCCGAGCAGGGAGCCCGCAAGGATGTCGACCATCATCATGAGGCCGTAGCCCTTGGCACCAGCAACGGCGCTGAGACCGGCGACGGCAAAGGGGTCGGTGGTGGGAGCGCCTGTTGCATCGACGGCCCAGGTGTTGGGGATGGAGCGGTTGCGTGCGCGGGCATCGAGCACCTTGCCCCATGCCTGCACGGTAGTCGCCATGTCGAAGACGATGGGTTGCCCGTCAAGTGCGGGACAGCCAAAGCCGATGGGATTGGTGCCAAAGAAAGGCTGGGCACCGCCAAAGGGCACCGCCATGGGGTCGGACTGACACATCGAGATGGCGACAAGACCCTCGGCAGTCGCCTTGCGCAGGTAGTATGAGAGGGTGCCGCAGTGGCCGAGGCGCTTCATGCCAACAAAGGCCACACCATTCTCCCGAGCCATCTCGATGGCTTTGGACATACCGAGGTTCGCGACCACAAAGCCGACGGCATTGTCGCCGTCGATAACAGCGGAGCATGGCCCGGTCACCTCGGTGACGATGTTGGGGGCAACGGTGCTTCCGCCCTTGGAGATGCGCTCGGCGTAATACTCCACTCGCACGGTTCCGTGCGAGTGCACGCCCAGCGAGTCGGCATAGGCCAAATGGTCGGCTACCTGGGTAGCTTGGTCGGTGGGCAGACCGGCACGTTCCAGCTTGTGTGTGATAAGCTGGGTTATCTCATCTTTAGACAGTAGTATGAAATCCTGGTTACTCATGATCATGTCTCCGTTTTCTTAGTCTGGGTCGGGGGTTTTGATCGGTGCTTAGGCTTGGAGCTTGGCTTGGGGTTTGGGGCTAAATGTTCTCATCTCGGTTGCAGTCCTTGGAGTACAGGTAGGTGAACGCTCCTTTGCGTCCGATACCATAGCCCGCCTGCGGGCAATATGCGGCCATGAAGATATAGTCGCCCTCCCGCACCGGAATCCACTCGTTGTCGAGGTTGTAAAGGCCCTCGCCCGAGAGGATAAGTGCGCCGTGCTCCTGCACGTGGGTCTCTACGTAGCCGTGCGACGCGCCCGGCTCAAAAGCGAGGATATGAAAGTTCATGTCAAAGGCGAGGTCGTCGATAGGCAAAAGATCGGTGAGCTGCACGTCGGCCATACCCTCGTAGTCGTAGCTGGCGATCTTATCTGTGTTGCCGCAGACCGTGTAGGGCGTATGACCCTCAAGGGGCAGGTAGCGGCGTTTGTACAAGAAGAGCTCACTGCTGCCCTCCGCGGTGTTTGCCAAAGTAAGCTTGCGGCTTGCGGGCACAAAGAGGTAGCCATGCCGCCCAAGCTCAAAGTCCTGTTCTCCGTCGCTTGCCGTGACGCTCCCGTCAAGCACGAACACAAAGGTCTCAACACCGTCTCCGCCAAAGCCCGCGGTATTCTTGGCACCGGGGAGCATGGTGACCAGATAATCTACAAAGCTTGCGCCCAACTTAGGCGATGAGAGGATCGTGACCTCGCAGTTGGTGAAACCGGGAATGCGGTTGCGCACGAGCCCGTCGGGTGTGATGAGGGCGTAGTTGTCTTTGACGATGATGGAGCGGGATTGCAGGATGTCAGCCGGATAACCAGTTGCGTTGTTACGAAAACCCATGACGTTGTCCTTTCGGTTGTTTGGTGCGGAGCGGTTGATGGAAAGGGTGTACGGATGTGGTGGTCAATACGGGGTGCTTACTGCGGAGAGTGTTGCGCTTAGCTCGTTGGCGCGGGGATGACGAGCACGAGGTGCAGGCATCCGCTCACTCAATGACAGCTTGGGCAGCCTCCACGGGTCTTGCCGCCTTGCTCTTGCGCAGGTTCACCAGCAGGAAGAACAGGGTACAGGCCACGATGAGGCCGCAGGCCAGGTAGAAGCCGCCTACCTTGGAGAGAAACTGGTCGGAGATGACTCCGGTAACAAAGGGCGCTATTACCGACGACGACATGCCGCAGAAGTTGAAGGTTGTGAGAAAGCGCCCGACTTTCTTGATGGGGGCATTGTCGGAGACGAGCGAGATAAGCATCGGATCAACAGCGAGCTTGCCCACAAGACCGTAGCACACCAACCCCGCCAAAAGCAGTCCAGCGCTCGGCACAAAGACAACAAGCAGGAAGGTGACGGCTGCAAGCAGTTCCAACACGACGATGAAATGGATGCGCTTGCTGCGAAACCGGTCAAACAGACGCCCAAAGACGAGGGCTCCCGGAACCGAGGCGAAGGCAACCAGAGCGGCCGACATGCCAATGGCGACACCGGTAAAGCCACGCTCGGTCTCGAGGAAGCGGGGCAACCAGGTTACGAGCATGTAATAGCCGTAACAAGTAGCAAAGTAGAGAAGATAGGTGGAGATGGAGCGCAGGGAGAACAGGGTAGTCTTTTGGCTCAGATCCTCGACGGGCTCGTCTGCTGTTGGAGCCACGGTGGTCGCTGGTGCTGCAGCGGTTGCGGCTGCAGGGCTTGTGGTAGCGACCGCAGCCACTCCCTCCGCGATCTCTTGAGCTGCTTTTGCCTCCGCAGCCGCGCTCTCGAGCTGCTCGACCTTGCGCCTGTTGCGGATGAATCCGGCCATGCAGATGGCGGCGGTAAGGATGATGCCGGCGGCGATGAACAGCGCGATGTTCCAGGGCAGACCAAAGGACTTGATGAGGTAGCTCGAACCGATGAGGCCAAGGGCCATACCGAGGGCAGAACCGCTGTTGATGATGGCGTTGGCAAAGGTGCGGTTCTTGGAGGGGATGTGTCGAGCAGAGAGCGAATAGGCGCCGCCATAGTATGCGCCGGAACCCAGACCGGCGAGGATGGCACCGGCATAGACCATTGTGAGGCTGCTCGCTGTGCCGATGACCAGCGCGCCGATGGCAAAGAGGGCAAAGCCGGGGATAAGGACGGCCTTGCTGCCAAAGCGATCGACCAGCAGGCCGGACGGTATCTGCATACCGGTGTAGGAGAAGAAGTACATGCTGGCGATGAGCCCAATCTGCGCGTCACTTGTCACGTGCAGTGCCGCTTGGATCTCGCCGTAGATGGGGGTTAGAACCGTGCGGTAAACCCACACCGCTGCCCAGCCAAAGCACAGGAGTATGACTATCAGGTGCCAATACTGAAAGCCGCCTGTTTTGGTTGCTGGCTTGGTTAGCGACTGGGCGGATGGTGCCTGTGATGCCTTTTTCATGGGATCCTCATTCCTTGTTGTCTTGCGTTTTGCGGACGGTTGCTCGGTCGAGTAGGGCCTGTGGGGCGTTGGGCGGGTAGCCGGGTAGCTAGTGGACGGGGCTCATCGTGCTTTGGTGCGCGTGGGTCTTAGGCGCTGTGGCTCACT
>JAITTM010000204.1 GCA_031286975.1 Coriobacteriales bacterium | reverse complement strand
CCGCCCCTCTGCCTGGCACCAACTCAGCAGAGTACAAGCTGTGGCGGCGGCGGTATTGGATGCTGCTGGGCGCTGGTGCCGTATGCGTGGCAATCGCCACCATATTCAACGTCTACCTGTATGAGCTTCCCATAGTGGGAATCATCTTCTTGGTGTTTGCCTACGTGCTTATCATCAGTGCTTTTGTGGTCGACTTCAAAAAGGTTAAACCGATTACAAAGGCGGCTCAGCGAAGTGCCGCTTCAAGTGCGAACAAATCGCCCAAACAACTCAAGCATGAGCAGGAGGCCGCCCAACGAGCAGCTGCGTTAGAGGCGGCTCGCAAAGCAGCCAAGGAGTCAAAGCGCACCTGGCTGCCCTTTGCCAAAAAAGCTGCGGAGAAGGACGGCGCCTCCTCGGCAGAACCCGCCCCAGAACCCGCCTCCGCCGAGACGGACGCGACTGCCACCAAGACGGACGCCACCAAACCCACCACCAAGCCCACAGCCCCAGAGCCTACCCCAGAGCCCACCGCCGCCGAGCCCGCTCAGGCGGCCCAACCGGCAACACTGAGCTAGGACGCACAAGAACAGGAGCACCCGCCATGAAGCAGTATCAGATATACGTCACCGGCAAGCAGGGCATCTTTGACCCAGCGGGCAAGACGGCGCAAAACGCTCTGGATAACCTGGGCTACAAAGGCGTCGACGACCTCAAGATCGGCAAGTTCATCCAGCTTGCCACCGCAGATGATGTCTCACTTGAAACCGTGACCGAGATGTGCCAGAAGCTTTTGGCCAACCCCATAATCGAGGATTTTCGCATCGAGCTGGCAGGGGAGTGACGCGTATGCACTTCGGGGTTGTCTCTTTTCCTGGCTCTAACTGCGAGCAGGATGCCGTATACGCGCTGCGCCACCTGGGCTTTGACGCGAGCTTTGTCTGGCACCAGGACACAAATCTGAGCCCCTATGATGCCGTGGTTCTGCCCGGCGGCTTCTCGTATGGCGACTATCTGCGCTGCGGCGCCGTTGCCCGCTTTTCTCCCGTCATGGCAGAGGTGGTGCGCTACGCCAATGCCGGCAAGCCGGTCATCGGCATCTGCAACGGCTTTCAGGTGCTCACCGAGGCTCAGCTTTTGCCCGGCGCCCTTATCCAAAACGTCAATCTCAAGTTTCTCTGCCAGACGGTGCATCTGCGTGTAGAGAAGAGCGTGTGTGCCTGGCTCGACCTGCGCCCCGGCACCGTGGTCGACATCCCCATCAGCCACAACGAGGGCAACTACATCTGCGACGCTCCAACGCTTGAGCGCCTGCAGGCCAACGGCCAGATCGTGCTGCGTTATGCCGAGAAGGACGGTTCAACCAAACCCGGCGGCTCGGCACCCAACGGCGCGCTGGACGACATCGCAGGCATCTGCAACGAGCGCGGCAATGTCTTTGGTCTCATGCCGCACCCCGAGCGCGTGACCGACGGCGTGTCAGGCGCAACCCAGGGCAGCGTGTTTTTCTCCGCGATAGTTGACTACGCACAGGAGGTGGCTGGGCGATGAGCGAGCTTTGCGCAAACGATGGCAGCAAGGGGCAAAAGGCGCCTTTGTCCGCCACCGCGATTCCCGCCCCCGTGGCAAAAAACGTCGTGACGCTTGATGCCGCATTGGCACCCGAGGTTGCGGTGCAACTGGGCCTCAGCCCTGAGGAGTACGAGAACGTCGTGGCAACCCAGGGGCGCGTGCCCTCCCTCACCGAGCTTTATATCTACTCGCTTATGTGGAGCGAGCACTGCTCCTACAAGCACTCCAAAAAGCAGCTGCGCAACTTTTCGAGCGCGGGCCAATACGTGCTGCAGGGCCCCGGCGAGAATGCGGGCGTCATCAGTGTGGGCGAGGGTTGGGCGGTTGCTTTCAAGATGGAGTCGCACAACCACCCCAGCGCCATCGAGCCCTTTGAGGGCGCAGCAACCGGCGTGGGCGGCATCATCCGCGACATCTTTACCATGGGGGCGCGGCCTATCGCCTGTTTGGATTCGCTGCGCTTTGGCACGCTGGACAAGCCGCGCCAGCGCTATCTGTTTGAGGGCGCGGTGGCGGGCATCGGCTCCTACGGCAACTGCCTGGGCGTGCCCACCGTGGGCGGCGAGGTCTACTTCGACGAGGCCTACGAGGGCAATTGCCTCATCAACGCGATGGCGGTAGGTCTCATGCGGGAGGAGAACCTCACGCGCGCCGTGGGCTCCGGCCCCGGCAACCTGGTGGTGCTCATTGGCTCCAGCACGGGTCGCGATGGCATTGGCGGTGCCAGCGTGTTGGCATCGCAGGAGTTTGACGAGGCCGCCGAGAACAAACGCCCCGCCGTGCAGGTGGGCGATCCTTTTGAGGAGAAGCTCCTGATCGAGGTCTGTCTTGAGCTGCTCAAAGATGGCAGGTTTGTCGCGCTGGGTGACCTGGGTGCGGCGGGCCTCACGAGCAGCGCCAGCGAGATGGCGAGCCGCGGGGGAGTGGGCATCGACATCGACGTGCGCAAGGTGCCGCAGCGTGAGACGGCGATGCAGCCCTTTGAGATCATGGTGAGCGAATCGCAGGAGCGCATGCTTGCTGTGGTGACGCTGGCCAACATTGCCGCCGTGGAGGAGGCCTGTGCCCGTTGGGGTGTTGCCTGCTCGCGCATCGGCACCATCACCGACACCGGTCGCTTTGTGGTGCGCGACAGCGAGCTGCCCGCCGACGCAGACATCGTAGCGGACATGCCCGCCGAGAT
>JAITTM010000191.1 GCA_031286975.1 Coriobacteriales bacterium | reverse complement strand
GCCAAGCCCATCGGCATCCAGCTCGGTATAAAAGCCGCCGATGGCGTTAAGCGCTGAGCGTTTGAGCACAGCGCTCGTGCCGCAATAGATGACGCTGTTGCTTGCGTTGTGCGCAATCTGAACCCGCTTGTTAAAGAAGTCCTGCTCATTGGGCAGATCCTCCTCAGAGAACAAGTTGTATTGAAACAGATCGGGATTATAGGAGCTAAACGCCGTTTGCACAAAACCCAGTTCCACAGGCTTGAGCTCATCGGGAGCGTCACGGCGCTTGAGTTGATTCTCCACAAAGTAGGGCACCGTTTTCATCAAGAAGTTGTGCAGCGGGAGGGTGTCTGCATTGAGCGCCACCACCAGCGGTGCCGACGTGTTGGCGAGCGCGTGGTTGAGCATGAGCGCCTTGCTCGAGATTCCACTGGAATAGTCGCGCTTGCCTGTGCTCTCCTTGCGACTCAGATAGTTGATGCCCAGCTGCCATGCCAGCGCCTGGATCTCCGGGCGCTTGCCGTCATCGAGAAGATGGATGCGCAGCTTGCCGGTGTCGGGATAGTGGAGGTATCTGCAGCCGTTGATGGTCTTGCGCAGCAATGCCGCTGGCTCGTCGATGGTAGTAATGAAGATGTCGATCTCGGGGTAGGCGCCGATTGGCACCTCGGGCACGGGGGGAACCGCCTTATTGGTCAGGGCGAACTGCTGCACCAGGAGCTGGAAGGTATCCAAGACCTCCGCATACAAAAGGAGCATCCCCAAAGAGAAGATGAGGGCACCAAAGAAACCCGAGCCAAAAGGCAGCGAGAACAGCATCCTCCATCCAAGGTAAAACAAGGCAAAAGCTAAGACCACAAAGAAGATAATGCGATCGCGTAGCACCTTGTTTGAAATAATTTCACGTTCCATGTACACCTCAGACCCCTCGTTACGATTTATCATCGTGCCATACCACTCCCTCAGTCTGATATGGTACAGTAGTCAGTCTCTGCACACAATTCCACGGCACTTATCCGGAGGTCGCTATGTTACTGGTTGCCCGTTACGTACTTCCCGTCAGTGGACCCCATATCGAGAACGGCGCGGTTCTGGTGCGTCAAGGCAGAATCGAGGATATCGGCTATGCCACCAAGCTCAAAATTCGTTATCCTGAGGAGGAGACCAGGGATTTTGGGCTTTCAGCCCTGATGCCGGGCTTTGTGGATACCCACACCCATCTTGAGTCCTCCGCCATGCGTGGGCTTATCCTTGATGTTCCGTATGCGGCCTGGAAACTGCATATCGTCGAGAAGGAGGGGCTCTTCACGCCGCAGGATTGGGAGGATTCCGCCTATCTGGGCACGCTTGAGGCCGTAAAGAGCGGCATCACCACCGTTGCGGACATTACGGCAACCGGTGCCTCTCGCTTTGCCGTGCAAAACGTGGGCCTTCGTGGTGTCATCTACCGCGAGGTGGGCACCATGGAGCGCAAGGAGGTCGATCACGTACTGGACGACGCTTTTGCGCAGATAGCCGACTGGCGCTCGAGTGCGGAAAGCGACCGTTTGCAAATAGGCATCGCTCCCAGCGCGCTTCATGCCTGCCACCCCCTGGTGTTCCAAAAAACGGCGGAGTATGCCGCTGATGGCACGCCGCTGGCGATCCATCTGGCAGGCAGCAAGGAGGAGTACGAGTTCATCCGTTATGGATCCTCGCCCTTCTCCGTTCACTCTATAGAGCAGGAGCGCGGCTATGGCATCGACATGCCGCCCTGGCTGGCAACCGGTGTGAGCCCCGTGCGCTACATACTCAACTGGGGCGTGCTGAGCGCACCCAATGTGCTGGCGATCCACTGCGTGCACGTTGACGACGCTGACATCGATGTGCTGGCCGAGCACGACGTTGCCGTTGCAGTCTGCTCGCGCTGCAACGCGCAGCTGGCCATGGGTGTGGCACCGCTGCCCAAGTTCATCAAGGCGGGTCTGCGCATCGGTCTGGGCACCGATTCACCGGCGGCGACCTCCAACATCGACCCCATCGCCGAGATGCGCATCGGTTTGCTGCTCCATCGCGCCTTGGGCACGCGCGCCGAATTTCTCACGGCTGCCCAGATGGTGCGTTACGCGACTTTAGGAGCGGCCCAGGCGCTGCATATCGACGATCAGGTGGGCTCGCTTGAGGTGGGCAAGCAGGCAGACATCATCGCCATTGACCTCAGCAACTCCAATCAAGCCCCCACGCACGACCCCAACTCTGCTATCGTGCACACGGCAACGCAGGACAACATCATCCTCAACATGGTGGGTGGCACGATACTGTATGACGGGAACCAACATCGTCACAGCATCGACCTCGAACGCGTGTTGGCGCGCTCAGAGGAGATGCGCCTGAAGTTAAGAAGATAGAGGGAGAGAACCGTGGCAACCAAGAAGAAACAAGACACCATAAAAAAGGTAACGACCATCATCATCTGCACCATCCTGGTTATCGCGCTGATGGTGCCGGTAACGGCCTTAGGCATGATGAGCTGCTCAGAGCAGCAGCCGCCCGCCGCTTCAGAGGGCGAGACCGCCAGTGATGTCTTAAACGACATCACGTCTGGTGACGGAGCCGAGGTTGGCGCAACCGACCTGCAGGCGATGTACGCGGCCTCTCTTGAGAAACACGAGGCTGCCGTCGAAGCAGACCCCAGCAACTACAACAACTATGAGTTGCTGGGCAACGTTGCCATGGATTGGGCCGTTGCCGCGCAGCAGGGAGAGCTTGACCCTTCTCCCTATACCATAGCTGAACTTTATGAGAAGAGCATCGCCGCCTATGCCAAGCGCCTGGAACTCAAACCGTCGCCCGAGGTGAGCGTGGACAAGGCAATCGCAACCTTCTATAACGGGGATACACCCACCGCCATTGCCGAGCTCGAGGCCTTTACCGCGGAGGATCCCTATTTTGCTCCCGCGTGGGCAAATCTGGGCAAATTCTATGAGTCGGACGAGCAGTACGAAAAGGCGCGCGAGAGCTACCAGAAGGCACTCGACAGCAATCCAACCGATGCCATGCGGAGCTTTGCACAGCAAGGTTTGGATGGGCTCCCCGAGTAACACAGGGATAAATAGTGTTTGAACCGAGGGGTGAGCTCATGTACTATATACTATCCGCGTAAGGATCTGTTATGCGCACCCGAGGGGGCGCAGCCTGTTGAGGAGTACCTTTGTTTGGAATCGGCGGCACCGAGATCGCGATTATCCTTCTCTTTGGATTTCTGATCTTCGGCCCAGATAAACTACCCCAGATCGCTCGTACGGTCGGTCGCGCTCTGCGGCAGTTCCGTAGCGCGCAGGATCAGATGAACAAGGTCATCAAGGCAGAGGTCTACGATCCGCTCAAGGATCTCGAGCCTTTGGCGAACCCCTTCTCGGGGCTCTCTCTCGACGACAAGAAGGCTGCCGAGAAAAAGGGTGCCGCTGCCAAAACGGGCACAAAGAGCACAACGGATACGGATAAGAGCAAGCCCGCTCCAGCTGGCGATAAAACCGAGGAGCCAAAACCCAAGGTCAGCAGCGATGCCATGAAGGCTGCGCTGGCTGCCGATACGGCAAAGACCCGTGAGGCGGCAAGCAAGGCCACCGCCCAGAAGAAGACGTCGGCTGCTGGAGCTGAGTCGTTTGCCCAGCGCAGGGCACGGCTCGAAAAGGAGCATGCCCAGGTGAAGGCAACGCAGGCAAGCGAGCAACCGAGCGCGCAGGAGACCGCCGCACCGCCTGCCACACAGACAGCAGCCAAGTCTGAATCTGCCACACAGGCAGCCAAGCCCGAGCCCGCCGCCAAAAAGGAAGGCGGCACACAAAGCTCTACCTCCAAGAAGAGAAAGGAGGCGGAGCAGGACGCATAAGTCCTTCTCGCAGATATCATGCCACCAATCGGAACTGCACGTATGCCATTGTTCGACCACCTGGGCGAGTTGCGTAGGCGCCTGACCGTCATCGTTGTGACGCTGCTCATCGCCGCCTGTGCTCTCTACCTGTTTTCGGGGCAGATCATCTTGTTTCTTGTCCAACCCATTGCGACCTACCTTTCAAGTCAACCCATCACAGCGCTTGAGGATCTTCCGAGTGTTCTTAACATCCTGGATCCTCTGGGCGGTTTCACGCTCAAGTTCAAGGTCTCCGTCGTGTTTGCAGCCATCGTCACCAGCCCCATCTGGCTCTGGCAGATCATGGGCTTCTTTTTGCCGGCGCTGACCCCCAAAGAACGCGGATGGGTGATTCCCACCTTTTTGGCGGGCGTGTTCCTCTTCATCTTGGGCACGATATTTTGCTACAGCATCATCTTGCGCCCGGCATTTCAGTGGATGCTTGAGCAGACGATCGACTATGCCAACGTCTTTGCCAACGCACCGGAGTACATCAACCTCATTCTGCTGTTCGAGATAGGCTTTGGTATCGCCTTTGAGTTGCCCATCGCGGTGTTCTATCTCATCGTGTTCAATGTCGTTCCCTACAAGAAGCTTCGCGGTAGCTGGCGTACGGTCTACGTCGTTTTGATGCTCATCTCAGCGGTGGTGACGCCTGATGCGTCGCCGGTGACCATGCTCCTGATGTTTGCCGCTATGGCGGCACTCTATGAGGGCTCGCTTCTTGTGTCGCGCATCGTGTTGCACAAGCGCATCAAGGCGCAGAATGCCGCGGGGCAGGCCGGTGATGACGATGATGAGGACTGAGAAAGCAGCGGTTACGGCCAAAGACGCCCAAATCTCGCTCACGTATCGGTATGCGCGTCGCTCGCTTCTCATGCACTCTGCTCGTCTCCAGTAGAAGCCAGGCTACCATGCATGAGTTCAGTTTGATGCAGAGCGTCCTTGAGACCGTGGAGGGCACAGCACGGGATGCCGGAGCAGCGCGGGTCACGGTGATACGCCTGGTGGTGGGGCAGATGACCGAGGTTGTTGCCGACGCGATGGAGTTTGCGTTGGAGGCTTTGGGCCCGGGCACCTTGAGCGAGGGTGCCGAGCTGGTTTTGACCAACGTGGAGCCACGCTCGCGCTGCTGTGTGTGCGGACACGAGTTCAAGCATGATCGCTACCATTGGAGTTGTCCTGCCTGCGACTCACTGGCAACGGAACTGCTGGCAGGCAAAGAGCTCTACATCGATTCGATAGAGGTCGAGGAATACAATACGTAGGACATCCCGCGCGCCGCGAGGCGGAATCGCAGGATTCGCGTGGAGTTTTGGATAGCAGACGGACGTAAGAACAGAGGCAAAGGCAATGGAACTGGAAGTCGCACGACCCATACTCGACCTGAACGACCGACTGGCCGCGCAGAATCGTGCGCTGCTCGACGCGCACGGCGTGTACGTGCTCGATTTGCTGGCCTCGCCGGGTGCTGGCAAGACCTCGGTTATCCTGGCGACCATCGAGCAGTTGCGTGAGCGCTACAGCATCGCCGTTATCGAGGGCGACATCGCCAGCGACGTGGATGCGCAGAAGATCAAGGCGCAGGGCATCCCCGCCGTGCAGATCAACACGGGCGGCGCCTGCCACCTCGAATCGCAGATGATCCGCAAGGCGCTTGACGTGCTTAATCTGGAGCAGCTCGATCTTATCATCATAGAGAATGTGGGCAATCTGGTATGTCCCACCGATTTTTATCTGGGCGAGAATGCCAAGGTCATGATACTCAGTGTGCCCGAGGGGCACGACAAGCCGCTCAAGTATCCCGGTGTGTTTCAGGCGTCTGATGCCATCATTCTTAACAAGGTGGACACCCTGCAGGTGTTCAACTTTGACGAGCGACAGTTCATGCACGATGTGGCGCAGATCAACCCCCGCGCGCAGATATTTCCGGTGAGCGCAACCGGCGGAAGTGGTATAAAGACCTGGACGCAATGGCTTGCGGCACAGATCGAAGGCGCCAAACAAGAAGAACTAAGGAGCACAGCGGTTTGAGTGAGAATACGACACTGGTGATAGTCGAGAGTCCCGCCAAGGCGAAGACCATCGAGCGCTACCTGGGCAAGGATTACAGGGTGCTCAGCAGCGTGGGGCATATCCGCGAGATTCCGCCCAAGGATGAGGATGCGATTGACGTGGCGCAGGGCTTCAAGACGCGCTACGAACTTATCCCCGGCAAGAAAAAGACCATCACCGAGCTCAAGCGTGCGGTCAAATCCGCCAGCGATGTGCTGCTGGCAACGGATGAGGATCGCGAGGGCGAGGCCATCGCCTGGCACCTGTGCGAGGTGCTGGGGCTTGATGCGGCCACCACCAAGCGCATCGTCTTCCACGAGATCACGCAATCCGCCCTTGAAGCCGCGGTTGCCGCGCCTCGCTTTGTGGATATGGATCTCGTGCACGCGCAGCAGGCGCGGCAGATACTTGATCGCCTGGTGGGCTATGAGCTCTCGCCCGTGGTGTGGAAGAAGGTGCCCGGCGGCAAGAGCGCCGGGCGTGTGCAGTCGCCTGCCTTGCGCCTGGTGGTCGAGCGCGAGCGTGAGATACAGGCCTTTGAGTCGGAGCAGACCTACAAGGTCTCCGCGTTGCTTGCGCACAGTGGCGGCGATGAGTTGAAGGCCGATTTGGCAAAACCCCTGGATTCGCAGGACGCGGCGCAGGCCTTTTTGCAAAAGCTCATCGGCGCGAGCTGGCAGGTCAGCGATGTGAGCAGCAAGCCGGCTACACGCAATCCGGCACCGCCCTTCACCACCTCGACCCTGCAGCAGGATGCCAACAGCAAGTTGGGCTTCTCGCCCCGCTCGACCATGAGTGCTGCGCAGGCGCTCTATCAAAACGGCAAGATTACCTATATGCGCACCGACTCCACCAACCTCAGCACGCAGGCATTGGGCAGCATCCACAGCTGGATCGAGCAGCATCTGGGCAAGGAGTACGCGCAGACTCGCCAATACAAGACCAAGGCTGCTGGTGCCCAAGAGGCGCATGAGGCCATCCGCCCCACCGACATCAGTCTGGAAGAGGCGGGTTCCAACGATTTTGAGCGGCGTCTCTATCGGCTCATCCGTGCCCGCACCCTGGCTTCGCAGATGGCTCCTGCCACGCTTGAGAAGACCGTGGCAACCATCGTCGCCTCCACAGCCCCTGCGGCAGACGAGCGCTTCGAGGCTAAGGGCGAGGCGGTGCTCTTTGACGGCTTTTTGCGCGTCTATGGCAAGAGTAGCGAGAAGTACCTGCCCAAACTTGCCGCAGGCGACAGCCTGGATGCCCTGCAGGTCACGGCGCGCCAGAGTTTCTCCAACCCTCCGGCACGCTATACCGAGGGTTCGCTGGTCAAGAAGCTCGAGGAGCTGGGCATCGGTCGTCCCAGCACCTACGCCACCATCCTGGACACCATCAAATCGCGCGGCTATGTTAACGTAGGCACGGGCGAGGGCAGTCCGCGCAGCGTCATCCTACTCACGCTCAAAAACGACAGGGTCGAGACAACAACCGATACCGAGAAGAGCGGTGCGGATAAGGGCAAGCTCCTGCCCAGCGCCATAGGCGAGATCCTCAGCGACTTCTTGCTTGAGTATTTCACACAGATCGTCGACTACAACTTTACCGCGCGCACCGAAAGCGAGCTCGACAGCGTTGAGAGCGGCTCGCTTGATGAAGTCGCGATGCTGAGTGCGTTTTATGGCCCCTTTCACGCGCTGATCGAGCAGGGGGCGAACATCGACCGCAAGGCGGTGAGCAAGTCGCGCGAAGTGGGGATCGACCCCGCCAGTGGCAAGATCATCACGGCGCGCGTGGGCAGGTTTGGCCCCATGCTGCAGCTGGGCGAGGCCTCAGACGACGAGAAACCCGTCTTTGCCAACCTGCCAGAGGGCTCGACCATCGACAACGTGACGCTGGAGGCGGCGCTTGAGATGTTCAAGCTGCCCCGAAAACTCGGCACAACAGCCGACGGCAAGGAAGTGCTGACCAATGTGGGCCGCTTTGGGCCTTACGTGCAGGTGGGCAAGGGCAAGAAGGGCGCGGCGAATGCCGCGGTGTTCGTAAGCTTTAAGAAGGACGGCGCGCTTGACCCCTTTAACGTGACCCTGGAGCAGGCGCTGGAGCTGTATCAAGAGAAATTGGAGAAGGACGCCGCCAAGACCATCGCCGATTTTGGCAACGGCATCCAGGTGCTCAACGGCCGCTATGGCCCCTATATCACCGATGGCAAAAAGAACGTTACCATCAAGAAGATCGACAAGGACCTCGACCCGGCCAGCATCACCGCTGAGCAAGCCCTCACCTATCTGGCTCAGGCCCCTGAGAAATCAGCCCGAGGCCGCAGCGCGAAGAAGAAAGCGAGCAAAAAACAATGAGCTATCCCAAAGTCACCATCGTCGGAGCAGGCAACGTGGGCGCGAGCGCCGGCCTTCTCCTTTTGCTTAAGAACCTGGCCAACGTGGTGCTCATCGACGTAGCCGAGGGTCTTGCCCGGGGCAAAGCGCTCGACCTCATGCATATGCGTTCTAACGAGAAGTTCGGCCCCACCATAAGCGGCACCGGCGACTACGCCGACACGGCAGACAGCGACATCGTGGTGGTGACCGCTGGCGTGCCGCGCAAGCCGGGCATGACCCGCGAGGACCTGCTGGACGTCAACGCCAACATCGTGCGCCAGGTGATCGCCGGTGCGGTGCCTGCCTCGCCAAACGCCATCTTCATCTTTGTTACCAACCCGCTGGATGTCATGACCAATCTCGCCTACAAGCTCTCCGGCCTGCCCAAAGAGCGGCTCATCGGTATGGGAGGTGTGCTGGACACGGCGCGCTTTGCCTACGCCATCGCGCAGCAGACCGGCGCGGCTCCCGGCAGCATTGAGGCGCTGGTAGTGGGCGCCCACGGCGAGGCCATGGTGCCGCTGCCCCGCTTCTCAACCGTCAACGGCAGCCCCCTCACGGACGTTTTAGATGCGGAGAAGATCGAGACGGTGGTGCGTGCCGCCGTCCAGGGTGGCGCAGCCGTGGTGGAGCTGTTGCAGACCGGCTCCGCCTTCTATGCGCCGGCATCCTCCATCGCCGCGATGGTTGAGGCGATTGTGACCAACAGCGATAAGACGCTGAGCGTCTGCGCCAAACTTGAGGGCGAATACGGCATCGACGACGTGTATATGTGCGTGCCCGCCCGCCTGGGCACCAGCGGTCTGCAACAGGTAGTCGAACTCGACCTTAACGCCAAAGAACTCGCCCAACTACAGGCCAGTGCCACCACCATACAGGCCTCTGTGGCAGCATTGGGGTAACAAAATCGTCAGGGGGTGATGACGGTGCTTTCCATAGCGCGAATATCGCAGAGAAAAACCTCCCTGTCTCCCTTTGGGTTCATCGTCCTTCTCTTGCTGTTCCAGCGGACGTTTGGCTCGTTTTCTGATGTTACGATGGAATATCTGCTGGTATCCGTAACGGTCTCAGCGCTTTCTTGGCTTGCTCTTGCCTTTGGCCATCGCCACCTGAAGTCACACCAAGGGGGTCTTTTCCTGCTGGCAGGAGTCTTCCTTTTTGCAGCTTTTGGCATACAGGAATCCATCTTCCTCGCGAGCAGCTTCCTGCCGGGATTTTTGGCGCACAAAGCGGAGGCCGTAGTGCTTTCGGCGACCTGTTTCGCCTTTGGCTATGCGTTGTACTGTCTGCTCTGGCTCTCTGCATTCGAGCGAAAGGAGCCGCGAAACTCACTTCTCTACATAGCCCTGTCTTCCGGTATATCGGCCTTGGTTGCGGCCGGTCCACCTCTTGTATTCGGAACTGATTCCGTTGGGAGTCTTATCAGCTTCATACTCCGTCTTCTCGTCTTGACCTTTACGTTCGTCTGCCTGAAGAAGGAGCTGGCCGCGCTACCTGAATACGAGGAGGAGAGCGCAACGACCGCTTCGACAAAAGAGGTCTGGAGCACGGTGGGCGTCATCGTGATCGCGGTTATCGTGGCTCGGTTCATCCAGGGTCTTATCGTCTTTAACGAGACCAACTACAAGGAATTCGGGCCGCTCTTGATTGTGATCGCCTCTCCCCTTATCGCGGCCTGCATACTGGTGCTCGTCCGGCAGCACGGCGAGAAAGTGGGATTCACCTCGATTTTCTACTGGGCTCTCATCATGTTCGCCTCGATCATGCTGCTTGTTCCTGCCGCTGTTGCCGACGGACCGATTGGCTTTCTCTGGGTTTTCCAGTTCGCGTCCTATGCGCAGTTCGACATCGCCTTTCTAGGTGTTCTCTCTTCCCTCAGAAAGTCGTTTGGGCAATCGTTCTTCCGCTTCATCTGCCTCGCGTTCTTTGCAAAGGAGCTCGCTTTTCTCGCCGGAAGACTGCTTCGTGGGCTCATCGACCCCTCCCTCGGCAGCCTGATATGCGTCATCGTCCTGGTTGGTTTTATCGTCTTTGCCATCGTCTCCTTCCTGATCCAGTCGATGCGGGATTCCTATGAGAAAGATGAGCCCGGGTCTATCCCACAAGCCCTGTCGGTTTCGATTGCGGAGCACTACGGGCTTACCTCAAGGGAGGAAGACGTGCTTTTGCTCCTCTTGGAAGGGCGGAGCTATACCAGCATCGGGCACAAGCTGTTCATCTCAAGATCAACGGTGAAGACCCATTCAAATCACATCTATGGAAAACTGGCGGTGGGTTCGCGCGACGAGTTGCTTGACCTGCTCAACCCCTCAGTCGACATCGGGAAGTCCACCCAGAGGTGACCTTGTAGTCCGGTTATGCGGCCCGTGCGTGCCGCCCGACCCTGCGACCTGGGCGTGTAGCCCAACCCTATGGTCCGTGTGTGCGGCCCGGTTGCTCTTGCCCGTATCGCATACGCAAAGGCGCCATACAACCCTAAGGGCGATGGGAGGCCCTGCCCTTTTTTGCAATATCAACCCTAATGGCGATGGCGCTCAAACCTCGTACTCCTTACAGTGACCCTATCGCAAGCCGAATGCCCCCTGTCTTCAAAGACGTCGATGGGAGTATCGGTTCGAGCAGGTCTATAAAAAAGGAGGAATCATGGAAGCACAGAAGCAGGGTCTTTCGAGAAGAGGTTTTTTGAAGGGTGCCGCATTAAGTGCCCTGGGCGCAGGGGTCGCGGGCGCTGGTTTGGTGGGCTGCGCGCCTACCCCGGCGCAGGAGTCTCCCGCATCAAACGCGCCTGCGGCAACGGGGAATCTGACTCCGCAGACCGTCTTTGCTCAGCTCAATCCGCAGGACTACAGCTACACCGGCAACACCACCGACTTTGCCACGCTCTTCTCCGAGGTCAAGATCGGTTCGCTGTCCCTCTCGCACCGAATGGTTAAATCGGCTGGAGGTTCAGACACGCACAACAACGAGGAGGAGATCATCGCCTACTACCGCAACTTCGCCAAAGGCGGTATCGATCTGGTATGGATGGAGGACAACACCGACACCTTCCCACATTTTCCGATGGCTCGGAAACAGTCACTCGAGAAGATGCCTCTAGCGCGTATCGCTGAGGCAGTTCATGCAGAAGGCGCCTACATTGGCTATCAGCTCTCTTGCATGGGTGCGGTTTTCAGTGGAACACCCCAGATCGCCGAGGGAACCTTTGCCTCGGCTGTTGCGGGGGATCTCTCCAAAACAGAGCTTGCCGACATCATTGCGGACTTCATCGCTGCGGCAAAGATCTTCCAAGATGCCGGATTCGATGCGGTCGAAATCAACGCGGCAGGCAACAACCTCGGGCAGTCGTTCCTCTCACGTATGCGCAACCACCGCGATGATGACTACGGGCCGCAGTCGTTTGAAAACCGCGCGCGCTTTGTCACGGATATCATCAAGGGAATCAAGCAGACCTGCGGCGCTGATTTTGTGGTACAGGTTCTCATCAACGGTATCGAAGAGAACGACACGAATCTTGGAGATAGTTCGCTCATGACGACCGTCGAGGAGAATCTGGAGCTTTCAAAGCTCTTTGAGGCAGCGGGAGCAGACAGCCTGCATGTCCGCCTTGGGCCTCTGGGGATGCATATCGCCCAGTTCGCCTCCGACCTCTATTTCACCGGCATCGGCATCAACGGCACCACGGGCTATGGAAACCAGTTCGATTTCTCCCGCCATTGGGAGGGCAAGCTCGCAAGCGCCCACTCCGGTTGCGGCATGATGCTCAATGTTGCCAAGGAGTACAAGAGCGCCGTTTCGATACCCGTGGGCACCGTTACCTACATGGATCCCGCCCATGCCCCTGATTATTTTGAGAATGCCCTGAAGGAGGGGAAGGCGGACTTCTTGCTCATGAATCGTCCTCTTACCGTTGATTTCGACTACCCGACCAAGCTCAAAGAAGGGCGTTTGGACGAGATAGCGCCCTGTACCCGCTGCATGCACTGCCATTTTGACTACGATAGGGACGGCAAGGTCTATGAGCATTGCCGCGTGAATGCCTGCACGCAGCGCGCCTATCGCGCCGAAATGCCCGAAGGCTACGAACTCCCAGCCGCCAGTGGCCAGAAGAAGGTCATGGTTATCGGCGGCGGCCCGGCTGGCATGGAGGCCGCCCGTATCGCGGCGCAGCGCGGCTACACGGTTTCCCTCTTTGAGAAGAACCCCTCGGTGGGTGGGCTCCTTGAGTTCGCCTCCCTGGTGAAGGGGCCTCACGAGAATCTCGATGCCCTGCGCAGCTATCTGGCTCGTCAGCTCGAGCTGACGGGGGTCACGGTCACCACCGGCAAGGAGGTGGACGCCGCCTTTATCGCTGAGCAGGCACCCGACGTGGTTGTCCTCGCAGCGGGTGGAAAGCGCGGCAGCCTTGGCCTCAGCGCGACAGCCGGCACAAAGATCGTCCCGATCACCGATGTCCTCACTGCTGAGCTGGGAGAGAGCATAACCGTCGTGGGAGCGAATGCGCAGGCGGTGGATGTGGCCCTCTATCTCATCGCGTTGGGAAAACACGTCTCCATGGTATTCCCCGACGTCCTTGCGGATTTGGATAAGGGACAGTCGAGCTGGGTCAAGGCCTTTGTCAAGCCGATGCTCTTTGCTCGTGGAGTCCGGATGTTCCCCCAGGGAGAGATCGTTTCCGTTGGAGACGGGGAGATATCCATCAAGGGCGAGACCGGGGTCGATATCCCCATCAAATGCGATGCCATCATCGAGGCGATGGACATGCTTCCCAACAAGGAGCTTATCGATTCGCTCTCCGGAATCACGACCTACACCATCGGTGACTGTGACGATCCCTGGAACATAGCCGAGGCAATCACAAGCGGCAACCTCACCGGCCGCGCACTTTAGCGCCCTGGCTCAAAAGCAGGAGGTTGGAGAAGCGCTCCGACCTCCTGCTTCTTGGGTGCCTGTCTCCGTTTGCCCACCACCTCTGTAAATCCTCGGTCAGACAGCTTCGGATTGTAGGGGGCATGTTCCCCCTCTTGATTGTTGGCCAGCTTGACATTTCGTGGTTTTCGTGTGAAAAGGGCAGTACATCCCTTGCAGCCAGTCTCAATGTCAAGTAAGGTAGCCAAAATCAACAGCGGCTGGGGCAGGCGGCAGGGGCAAAGGGAGCCCAAGATGGCGACAAACAGAATATGCGCGCAGGTACAGCGTGCGCTCAAGCGCAGTGCCTCCGCAAGAAAGCCGAGCACAACAGTTCTCGGCATCTTGGCTCTGCTTGCGTTGTACGCTTTGGCTGGTCTGGTGCTCTCGCTTCTTTTTGGCCTTCTGGCACTCCTGATTGAACAGATGCTCGGATCAACCCTTGCCCCTGAGCAGCTCAGGGGCATTATTGTAGCTGTCAGCTCTGGCATCACCTTGGCCGTGATGCCGGTGGTTCTCATCGTCCTTTTCAGCTATGGGCTGGGGCACGGGAGTATCAAAGAGGGCATAGTGAGCGGACTTACTTCGCTTAAGCGCTCCTATCTCAAGGTGCTTGTAGTGCTGCTGGCATACTTTGCGGCAGGTTGGCTGATATCAGCACTCTTTGCCCGTATGCCTGCCCTTATGCCTCTGTTCATCCTCAAGGTCGTGCTGTTGGTTGCCCTTTGTGTGGCCTATCTCTTCACCTTGTTGGTGCTTCTTGCGCGCAGGGCACCCGTGCACGCAAATAAAGGCAGGCATTCATGAGGTCACCTTGGCATAAGAGGGCCCTCTCCTGTTTTCTCGCCTTCTGTCTTGCCACCGCTCTCTTTCCTGTTACCAGCTCCTTTGCCATCGAGATCAGGCGCACCCCCAACACCAGCTTCAAGCAGACAGAGGCTGCGCTCAACAGCTTTGATGAGCCCAAGGCGCCACAAGAGGTTTTGCTGCGCGAACCTTTGCCCAAAGAGGATATAACCGAGGCCTCAGATATAAAGGGCACCGAGGTCTTTCATGACAGGAACTCGATTACCTACAAGACAGGGCAAGGTGAATACACCACCCGCTTCTTTAGCGACCCTTTGACCTTTATCGACGAGCGCGGAGAAGAGCACGATGTCGATAACAGCTTGGTGCAAACAGGGGACAGCTATACCAATGCGGCCAATGCCTACTCAGTCACACTGCCACGTGCAGGCGACGCGCTCAGCATCAAAAACGAGGGCTTTACCCTTAAGCTCACGCCCCTGTTTGGGCAGTTGGCAAACAGCGTCGTTTCAGACAACACCATCCGCTACAACAACATCGCTGAGGGGGTCGACCTCCAATACAGCGTCTAGGGTGCCGCGCTTA
>JAITTM010000159.1 GCA_031286975.1 Coriobacteriales bacterium | reverse complement strand
GGTATGAGACCAGCAGGCCGACCAAAAAGCAGAACACGGCGATTGCCGCCGAGCAGAGGGTGACCGTCGAGAAGCGCTTGCAGAGCCACATCGAGCTGAGCGCCGGGAATATGACCAAGCTCGAGATGAGCAGGGCGCCCATGACGCGCATACCCAAGACGATGGTGAGCGCGGTGAGCACGGCAAGCAGGGTGTTGTAGAGACCCGCCTTGATGCCGGTTGCCTGCGCGAAGGTCTCGTCGAAGGTGATGGCGAAGATCTTGTGGTAGAACAGGCCAAAAAGCACGAGCACAACCAGGCAGAGCAGCACGCTGAGCACCACGTCGTCGGGGCTGAGTGCGAGGATGCTGCCAAAGAGGTAGTTGTCCACATCGGTGTTCATGCCGGTGGTCATCGAGACGACAAAGACGCCGATGGCGACCGCGCTGGCGGATATGAGCGCGATGGCGCCGTCGCCCTTGATACGGCTGCTTTCGCTGAGGCGCAGCAGCAAGAAGGCAGCGGCCACCACCACGGGAAGGGAGACCGCAAGCGGCGCCCAGTTGAATGCTGTGGCAACCGCTAGCGAACCAAAGCCCACGTGCGAGAGGCCATCGCCGATGTTGGAGCAGCGCTTGAGCACCAGGCTCACGCCCAGCAGTGATGCGCAGAGTGAGACCAGTAATCCCACGATAAGCGCCCGTGTGAGAAAGGCGAACGAGAACATCTGGGTGAGAAGTTCGAACATCAACGCCCCCCAACCGTCAGGCCACAGACTGCGCAGTGGTTGCCGCAGGAGTCACGCAGGAGATCTTGTCCCAGCGTGCTGTGCTGAAAGGCGTGGGCAGTGCCGTAGAACTCCTGCCTGCGGTCAAGCAGCAGCAGATGGCTGGCATAGCGCACGGCATTCTGCACATCGTGCGTCACCATGATGATGGCGATGTTCTGCTGCGTGTTGATGTGCTGTATGAGTTGGTAGAGCTCCTGCTTGATAACGGGGTCGAGGCCGTTCATCGGCTCGTCCAAGATGAGCACTTTGAGGCCGTCGGGGGCGGCGCAAAGCGCGCGTGCCAGTAGAACCCGCTGCTGCTGGCCACCGCTGAGTTCGCCAAAACCTGCGCGCGCAAGCCCGCTGATGCCCAGTTGCTCCATGACCTGGGAGGCGGCCTGCCGGTCGCGCCGCGTGTAGAAGGGGCGCAGACCGTGTTTGGCCAGGCGCCCCAGCAGCACGACCTCCTGTACGCTGGCGGGAAAGCTCTTCTGGATGCTGTTTTGTTGGGGCAGGTAGCCGATGTCTTGCCGCGTGAGTCCTTCTCCAAAGTCGATACGGCCATCGCTTGGGTGCTTGAGGCCGAGGATGCCTTTGATAAGGGTGCTTTTGCCGCTGCCGTTCTCGCCCACGACGCAGAGGTAGTCGCCAAAACCCACACAAAAATCGAGCCCCGACACGACGCAGGTGCCCTCGTAGCAAAACGCGGCCTTTTTGCAGGTTATGAGTGCCATTTAACTGAGCGCCTCCCTGAGGTTCGCCGCATTTTGCCGCATGAGACTCACATAGGTCGCTCCTGCCGCAAAATCGTCCTTCGAGATGTTGTGGCAGGCGTGCAGAAGCAGCGGTTTGGCGCCGGTTTCTTCGGCAAGCACATCTGCGATTCTATGGCTTGAAAGCTCGATAAAAAATACGACAGGCAGCTGCTCGTCAGCTATCTTGTTGACGAGGAAGGCGACGGTTTGCGCGTTGGGCTCGGTTGCCGTGGAGCAACCACTGAAGGCCGCGGAGTAGGTCAGGCCGTATTCGGCCGCCAGATAGCGGAAGGGAAAACGATCGCCAAAGACGATGGTTGTCCGTTGTGCCTGAGCTACCACCTCTGTGAATAAGTCGTCCAGCTGGTCGAGCTGCTGGAGGTAGGCAGCGGTGTTCTGCTCATAGCGGGCACCGTTGCCGGGATCCGCCGCCTTGAGCGCGTCAGCGAGCGCGCGGACGATGCGCTTAGCGTTAGCAACGCTGGTCCAGACGTGCTCGTCGGGCTCGGCGTCGGCGTGCCCGGGCTCGTCGTGTGCGTCGGCATCGGCCGCGTGCGCGTGTCCTTCTCCCTCTGTGAAGAAGGCGCTTGCCTGCATGCCCTCGACCTGCTCCTCAGCAAGCACCTCAACGCAGTCCAGCAGCCGGATGATGGTCATATGCGAGGTGTCGATGGTTGCCAGGATATCCTCAAGCCACGCGTCGGACTCGCCACCCACGTAGATGAAGAGATCGCAGGATTGCAGGGCGATGATGTCCTGGGGCTTTGGCTCGAAGGAGTGCGTCTCAGCCCCTGGCGGCACGAGCATGCGCACGTCTGCGTTGCTGCCCGCGATCTGGCGCGCGAAGTCAAAAGGCGCGAATATCGAAGCGATAACAAGGAGTCTGTGGTCTTGCGTGGGCGAGCTGGCCGCCAGGGGAGCGCAAGCGCCCAAGTTCGTGGCGAGCAGCAGGCACAAGGCGAGTGCAGCAGCTGTGAAGGAAGACCGTCTCACTGACAGCCCTCACACAGCCCGTAGAAGACGGTTTTGAGCGGATTTATCCTGAAGCTATGCTCGGCTAAGACGTGCTGCTGGATTTGCGCAAGGGAGTCGCACTCCAGATGCACTAAAGTGCCGCACTGCTCACACTTGAGGTGAAAATGGTCGCCGCAGCTTGCGGGCTCACGGATAAACTGGTAGCAGGCGCTGCTTAGACCATCGACCTTGAACCTGCGCACAAGACCTTCCTGCTCGAGTTTGGCCAGGTAGCGATAGATGGTCGTGCGCCCAACAGGTGCCGCGTCTTTGGCAAAGTGCTCGGTCAGCTGCTCAATGGTGACATGCTCCCCATCAAGACCCATCAGATACCTGAGCAGTGTCTCGCGCTGCCTGGTGGTATAGCTGCTCGCTCGCATGAGCCCTCTCCCTACTCTGCGCAAATCGAAAACGGGTTCCAGTTTCAATTACGCTACGCAGTGTACGTCATTACACCACGGGTTGCAAGGGGTCACGCGTCGGGTTGACAGCAACTGCTGACAGCAGCTCAACGGCTTTTTAGATGACGTACTCGTCTACCACGGTGCCGCCTTCAAGGTGCTCCTCGGCTATGGTCTCGATTGCCTGCGCGTCGAGATTGCCGTACCAGGTGCCCTCGGGATAGACCACCATGAGGGGGCCCTTCTCGCAGATACCAAAACAGCTGGTCGCGCTCACGATGGTTTCGCTTGTCAACTCACGATCCTCAAGCTCCATCATGAGCTGCGCCACCAGATCCACTGCGCCTCGCGCATGACAGACGCCCTTCTTGTCGCCAACAAGCTTGCCCCCCGTGCACATAAGAACATGGTGCTTCGCCTCGATCCCCATAGATGATCCTCTCATGATGCGGTTGAGATGCCGCTCGGTCAGGAGTGCAGCATCGGTTATCACGCACAAGCATACGCAGGCAACCCGACTGATGGGTTACCTGCGTATTACCGATGTGTAAAATGTGGGTACTCGCATTTCGCCACAGGGTGCTGCTAACCTGCTGAGGACAGTTCGTGTGAGATGAAGTCGAGCGCGAATCCTACGCCCCAAGCGCCGCCTTCATCTCGCGTACGTACTCATACAGCTTGTTGCTTGCACCTGCGGGGTCGGCGGCTATCTGCTTGACGATGGCGCTACCCACTATCACGCCGTCTGCCAGCTTTGCCACGGCGTGGGCCTGCTCAGGGCTGTGGATGCCAAAGCCAACAGCGACGGGCACATCGGTTGCGCTGCGTATCACGCGCACAATCGACTCGAGATCGGTGGTTATCTCGCTGCGCACGCCGGTGACGCCCAAGGATGATACCAGGTAGATGAAGCCAGTGGCGTCACGGGCGATGTTGGCGATACGGTTGGCAGAGGTGGGCGCTATCAACGAGATGAGGTCAACGTCGTGGGCGGCTGCAATGGCCTGCAGCTCGTCCTTCTCATCAAACGGCAGGTCGGGGATGATGATGCCGTCGATTCCGGCCTCCTGGCAGGTCGCGAAGAAGCGCTCGTAGCCGTAGTGGAGCACGGGGTTGAGGTAGCTGAGAAAGACGAGGGGCACATCGGTTGTGCGCCTGAGCGAGCGTACGAGCGCAAAGAGCGTATCGACGGTGGTGCCTGCCGCCAGGGCGCGCAGGTTCGCCTCCTGGATGACGGGGCCCTCGGCGATGGGATCGGAGAAGGGTATGCCGATCTCGATGAGGTCTGCTCCGGCCTTGATCATCGACAGGATATAGGCCTCGCTTTGTGCGGGCGAAGGGTCGCCACCGGTCACAAAGCCGATGAATGCCGTGCCCTTGGCAAAGGCGTTGGGAATCCTACTCATGGACGTTCCTTCCTCGGTAGCGCGCTATGGCAGCGACATCCTTGTCGCCGCGGCCGGACAGGCAGATGACCACGCACTGCTTTGCACTGAGCGTTGGCACGAGCTTTTGGGCGTAGGCGATGGCATGAGCACTCTCGATGGCGGCGATGATGCCCTCGGTCTGCGCGAGGTACTCAAAGCCCGCCACGGCCTCGTCGTCGGTGACGGGGTAGTACTCGGCGCGCCCCGTCTGGTGCAGGTATGCGTGCTCAGGACCGATGCCGGGGTAGTCCAAACCGGCAGACAGCGAGTAGACCGGGGCGATCTGCCCGTACTCGTCCTGGCAGAAGTACGATTTCATGCCATGAAAGACGCCCAACTCGCCCTTGGCGATGGTCGCCGCGTGCTGGGAGGTGTTAATGCCGCGTCCTGCCGCCTCGCAGCCGACGAGACGCACGTTCTTATCACCGATGAAGTTGTAGAACATGCCGATGGCGTTGCTTCCCCCGCCCACGCAGGCGATGACCGCGGCAGGTAGCGTGCCCTCGCGCTCAAGCAACTGCTCGCGTGCCTCGGCACTGATTACCGCCTGGAAGTCGCGCACCATGGTGGGAAAGGGATGCGGACCCATCACGGAACCCAGCACGTAGTGCGTGTCGTCCACGCGGCTCACCCACTCGCGCATCGCCTCGTTGACGGCGTCTTTGAGCGTCTGTGTGCCGCTGGTGACGGCGTTTACCCGGGCACCCAGCAGCTCCATGCGGTAGACGTTGAGCACCTGACGCTCGGTGTCCTCCTTGCCCATGAACACCTCGCACTCCATGCCCAGCAGGGCGGCAGCCGTGGCGGCGGCAACACCGTGTTGACCCGCGCCTGTCTCCGCGATAACACGGGTCTTGCCCCGCTTCTTGGCCAGAAGCGTCTGCCCCAGCACGTTGTTTATCTTGTGCGAGCCTGTGTGATTGAGATCCTCGCGCTTGAGGTAGACCTTGGCGCCGCCCAGATCCGCCGTCATCCTGGCGGCATAATAGAGCAGCGATGGGCGCCCCGCGTAGTTGTCGAGCAGCTCCTTGAGCTCCGCATTGAAGGCGGCATCCTGTCGGTAGTGGTTGTAGGAGACCTCAAGGTCGAGCAGCTCGTTCATGAGCGTCTCGGGGATGTACTGACCCCCAAAGTCACCAAATCGTCCTCGTTTCTTGTCCGCCATCATCGACTTCCTCCCGGGTAGGCATGGGCACGTTGTACTAGATTCTGTATCTTGGCAGCGTCTTTGACCCCGTTGGTCTCGGCGCCACTGCTGAGATCGACGCAATAGGGCTTGCAGGCGAGTGCATCATCAAGGGTAGCGCCGGTGATGCCACCCGCCAGGAAGAACGGCTGGCTGAGCCCTGCAAGAATGCTCCAGTCAAAGCGCCTGCCGCTGCCCGGCTCATGGTAGTCAAAGAGCAGGTAGTCAGCTTTGCTGGGCAAGAGCTGCGGCAAACCCACTGCACCATCTGCATCATCGATGGGGATGGCTCTGATGATGGGAATATCACAGAGCGCTATGAGCTCATCAATATAGCGGCCGGACTCCTGGCCGTGCAGCTGCGCCATGCGAATGACACCCTGGTGATAGAGCTGGACGATGTGCTCAAGGGGCTCGCGCACAAAGACCCCCACCGGCGTTATGCGCTCATCCAGCTTTGCGCGCAGACCAGCGGCCATCTCGCGCGTGACCTGCCGTCTGCTCGGGGCAAAGACAAAGCCCACGTAATCGGGCAAGGCTTGGTTGGCATACTCGATATCGACCGTGCGGCACAGGCCACAGATCTTGATTTTGGTCATAGGCCGCTCATCTCATCTTTTGGCATCACGCACGTGCGGCTCGGCTTTTCAGGTTCTGCAGCAGCCTCCCATGCTGCCTGCGCGCCAGCGAGAAACCCGCGCTTATCCTGAGCCTTCATCAAAGCCTCACCTATCAGCACGGCGTCCACGCCGAATGTGGAGAGTTGCGCGGCGTCCTGCGGGCTGGCGATGCCACTTTCCGCGACAAAAAGGAGGTCAGACGGCACGAGTGCGCGCAGCCGTTTGCTGGTGTTGAGGTCGACTGCAAAAGTCGCGAGATCGCGGTTGTTCACACCGATGATGCGTGCGCCACAGGCTATAGCGCGCCCCACCTCCTGTGCGTCGTGCGTCTCGACCAGCGCGCAAAGCCCCAGCGACTGAGCCAGCGCAAGAAACTCCGCGAGTTGCTTGTCGTCAAGCAGGGCGCAGATGAGCAGGATCGCAGCCGCTCCCAGCACCTTGGCCTCGTAGATTTGGTGGGGGTCGATGATAAAGTCTTTGCGGAGCACGGGTATGGTGACGGCCTGCGCGATCTCTTGCAGATAGCGCGGCGAGCCCTTGAAAAACGTGGGCTCGGTCAAGACGGAGAGGGCAGCAGCACCCGCCGCCTGGTATTCACGCGCGATCTCCAGGTAGGGAAAGTCCTCGGCGATGATGCCCTTTGAGGGCGAGGCCTTCTTAACCTCCGCGATAACAGCGAGCCCTGGTGCCGCCAAGGCCGCCTCGAAGGGGAGCGGAAAAGGGAGCGCCAGGGCCTTCTCCCGCAGAACCTCAAGGGGGGTCTCCAGCTTTGCCTGAGCGACGCGTTGGGCTGTGTCTGCCGCTATGGTTTCGAGTATCGTGGGCATGGCTATCCGTTCGAGAGGGCCACAAAGCGCTCGAGTTGTGCCAGGGCGGCGCCTGAGTCGATGGCATCCTGCGCAATGGCGACGCCCTGCTCGATGCTGAGCTCGGGGCGGGCGAGGTGGATGGCGGCAGCCGAGTTGAGCACCACAGCGTCGCGCTTGGGGCCTCGCTCGCCGCTCAGGATAGCGCGGGTGATAGCGGCATTCTGCTGCGGCGTGCCACCGGTGAGCTCATCTTTGGCACAGCGCGTAAATCCGTAATCCTCGGGTGTGATCACGTAGGAATTGAAGCTGCCATCGCGCACCTCGCACACGCTGGTGGGCGCGCTCATCGATATCTCATCCAGGCTGTCTTGGCCAAAGACCACCAGGGCATCGGTGACGCCCAGGTTTGAGAGCACCCGCGCCATGGGTTCGACCAGATCCTCCTCATACACACCCAGAAGCTCTCGATTGGCGCCTGCCGGATTGACCAGGGGGCCTAAGATGTTGAAGATGGTGCGGATGCCCAGCTCCTTGCGCACGGGGGCAACGTATTTCATGGCGATGTGGTAGTTTTGCGCGAACAAAAAGCAGAGATTGATGTCGGTGAGCAGTTGCAGGCTC
>JAITTM010000124.1 GCA_031286975.1 Coriobacteriales bacterium | reverse complement strand
AATGCTAGGGTTATTCAAAATGTTGTCAAAATCGTACCGTCCCCATCTGTCACCATGTCACCTGTCACCCCATCTGTCCCCATCTGTCACCGTTCTACACACTCATCCCTTCTCCCCATTCTTACGGGGAACCGTGGGGATGCGGACAAACATCAGGTAGATGAGCCAGAGAGCCACGGCTCCAAGAATGATCCAGACGTAGATTTTGGGAACAGCCCAGGCACTAAGACCCATCACGGCAAACGAGATGATGAGGATGCGGACCTTTTGCCCGAGAGGGATGCCGCCAGACTCCTTGAACGGCAGGACATAGCGCTTGTAAATGCCCGTAGATTGGATCCATGCGTGAATGCGTGGCGAGCTGTTCGCAAATAGAAAGGTAGCGAGCAGCAAAAACGGCGTTGTGGGGAGAACAGGGACAAAGATACCCACTGCTCCCAAAATGAAGCAGAGCCAGCCAAGCGCAAAGAGTACAACACGTTTTATCGACATCAGGGCATTATACTGCACACAAATGTGTTGGGGGCGGATGAGCTGGCTCCCTTTATGGGCAAAATCGCATAGGAGCCCTGCTCAGCAGACCGTCGGCCGGGCTGCACCTTGACACTGTCAGGAGCAGCCCCGGTGCCACCAACGATGAGGATATAAGAAGGGAATTGCTTGGCAACAAGCCTTTGGCGGAGCAAAACCCCTGGTAGCAGCATAGTTTATGGCTCCCTATAAGATTTTCTGGGTAGACAGAGTCGCGTGCGCACATATAGATTTGAGCGCGAATCAAACTACCGGGAAGGGGTCGTCATGGCAACGAAGGTCTGTCCAAAATGTGGTGCCGAGAATGATGCGACAGCGAGGTTCTGTATCTATTGTCGAGCAGACCTTGCGGAGCAGCAACAGGCGCAAGCGCCAATGCCAGTGCCACCTGCGCAACAGCCAACGCAGTTGTATCAACCTGCACCACAACCTGTGCAGCAGTTTCAGCCACCGCAGGCGCAGCAAGGCGCTGGACAGGCGGGTCAGGTGCCGCCCTATGGCCAGGAGCAGCCCAACTACCAGGCGCAACAGCCCGCCAAGAAAAAAGGCGGCCCCCTCAAGATCATCCTGATCATCGCGGCCGTGCTGCTACTGGGTTGCATCGGCACCTTTGTTGCCATCTTTGGCGCAGCCTCCTGCTCTTTGGGCAGCATCGCTGATGCCGACTACTACGAGATAGGCGGCGACAAGGTGCCCTCGGTCAAGCTCGCTTTGGACGAGAGATACGAGGTCACCGCCTATGCCACCGAGACCAAGAATGGCCAGGAGACCCAGGACATCGTCTATAAGAGCACGGGCAACACCGGCGATACCATGCAGGAGTATGCGACCTACCTCAACGATGAGGGCTGGCTGCGTATACAAGATGCCGACTTTGGCCAGGCCTCCAATCAAAAGGCTGATGGCAAAGGCTACCAACTGGCCAAGAATTCCACAGCAGCGGGTTATGTGGTGGTAGTGACGCTGTATTGGGAGCCGGGCTGGTTCAACCTGGTGATCGACCGCGTGGAGGGTGATGTCGCCTCAGAGGCCGAGCCGCCGGAAGAAGTTGTCGCGGATGCCGACATCAGCCTAGGCAGCAACACCAATGGTGGCTCGGGTGGCATCGATGGGGGCGCTGGCGCAAACACCGGCGCAAACACCGGCGCAAACACAAGCGCAAACACAAGCGCAACGGGCGATCTTCTCTCCACGATCTATATGCAGATATTCGACGACCGCAATTACCACATGCAGGTCATCGTCTACACCTACGACGAACCTGACGGCATGGTGATGGACTACTGGGTCAAGGACTCCTCTTTGGCTGCGGCATTTGAGCAGGATGGCGAAAACGTGCGACTGGTGGTCAAGGACGGCAAGCAATACATCGTCATGGAGAACCAGCAGGCGGTTGTGGTGGTCAACAACGGCGACAGCAGCGACGATATGACGTTTGGCCGCAGCAGCAATCAGACCTTCATCGGCAGCGGTGAGGGCAAGTTTTATGGTGCCTCCTACTATTACGAGGCCTTTGAGGACACCACTGACGGCAGCCAGAGCCTCTACTTCTTTGATAAGAGCGCAGGAACGTTCATGGGTGTGCGCCAGATAGTGGCAGAAGATGATGTCTCCGACATGGTGTTTTTGGCGCTGGACGCGAATATCCCAACAAGCGTGTTTGACATCCCCACAAACTACCAGGTGATAGAGGAATAGTCGATTGGAGCACGGCAACAACTGAGAGGGGCTGTTATGAAGAGGATGCGTATACGCGCGCTTTGTGTCGCCTTGCTTGTGAGTGCGCTCTTGGCGGGCTGCGGCACCAGCGCGAGCAGCAGCGACCAGGCAAACGCCCAGCGCGACTCGCAGCGGGAGAGCCTTAAAACCGCAAACGACCCGGCTGTCTCCGTAGCACGCAGTTATGACGACTATGCGGCCGCGGACGGCAGTTGGGCGATCTATCTCTATATGTGCGGCAGCGACCTTGAGAGTGGTGGTGGCGCTGCCACCAGCGACATACAGGAGATGCTCCAGGTCACGCTGCCGGATACCGCAAAGGTGGTTATCCAGACCGGCGGCTCCAAGGCATGGAGCAACAGCGCGATAAGCGCCGATGAGCTGGGGCGCTATCTTTATGAGGGCAACGAGCTGTATCGTGTGGAAGCGCAGCCTTTGGCCAGCATGGGCGATGTTGACACGCTGGCCAGCTTTTTGGATTTCTGCAACAGGGAGTACCCTGCCCAGCATCAGGTGGTCGTGTTCTGGGATCACGGCGGCGGCAGTCTATTGGGCTGTGAGAAAGACGAGCTTTTTGGCGACGACCTGCTCTCCCTCCCTGAGATGCGCGCAGCCTTTAACGCCATGCCGGCCGCCAGCGGCCTGTATGAGCTCGTGGGCTTTGATGCCTGCGTTATGGCGACCGTGGACGTGGCCGATGTCTTGGACGAGCACGCCCGCTACCTGGTGGGCAGCGAAGAAAGCGAGCCCGGCTCCGGCTGGGATTACGAGGGGCTGCTGACGGCACTGGCGAGCAGCCCTGAAAACGGCGAGGAGCTGGGGCGCGCGATCTGCGACAGCTTCTACCGCTTCTGCGAGCGCTACGACAAGCAGAGGGACATCACGCTTTCCGTCACCGACCTCAGCCGCTTTCCGGCACTGCTTGCAGCGTATGAAGCGGTGGGAGACGAAGCCTTGTTGCTGGCATACGAACAAGAGATGGACTTCTACGACGGATTTGTGCGGGCTGCCTTTGCCTCCGAGAGTTACGGCATCGCCAGCGGCACGGTGAGCAGTGTCGACATGGTTGACCTGGGCGACCTGATGCGCAACACCGCCGACCTCTTCGAAACCGAGGACGAGCTGTTGGCCGCCCTGGAGGACTGCGTGCTCTATCAGGTCAATGGTGAGCTCCGCAGCAAAGCCAGCGGACTGGCGTGCTACTTTCCCTACTCAAGTGACACGGCCTGGCTGGAAACCTTTCACGCCATAGGCACCAGCCGCAGCTTCGAGTACCTGTACGAGTATCCCCTCAAGGGGCAGCTCTCGTCAGATGCCCTGGCCTACATCGACAGACTGAGCGGCATGGCGGCAACGGAGCAGGACTTTCCGGTAGCCGACGTGCCCACGTTGGATAACTTCAAGCTGCGTCACGGCGAGGCGAGCGACCCCAACCAGGTGCAATGGGTGCTCGATCTGGGGCCGGAGCTGGTGCGCAATGTGGGCGACATCGTGACCCAGAGCCACTACGCGCTTTGGGACGATGAGAACGACCGCATACAGTCCAGCGTGATACTGGGTTATGACACCAACTTCAATGGCGATTGGGATAAAGGCTGGTTTCAGGACGGCTTTGGGGGTGGCTGGTACAACCTGGGTGGCTCGCTGGTAACGGTCTGGGCGACCCAGGGCACCTTGGACCTGGACGCAGGTCTGTATTACGCCACCCTGCGTATACCCGTGCTGCTTAATGGCGAGAGCTACACGCTGGAAGTGCATCGCACGGCTCAGGTGGCGGCATCGGCGCTCAGCTCGATCAAAGACGGCGACAACGTACAGATCGCGCCCGAGGATCTGATTGACGAGAAATACGAGGTCTACGGCGCCCGCAAGGCAAGCGACCAAAAAACCAACGTGCCCAGCAAAGAGCTGCGCAGCCTGGAGGCGGGCGATGTGCTGGAGCCGCTGTTCAATGTGTACACCTACGACTACTCCACCCCGCAGACAGGCGACGGTCAACTGGAGGTCAAGCCCTTCGAAACACTCACCTGGACAGACAGCGGCCTGGCCTTCACCCGGGAGGCGCTGGGCGATGGTCGCTACTACACCAGTTTCACGATGACCGACCTGACTGGAGCCAAGCACGAGTCAGGCATCGGCTGGTATCTGATACAGGACGGCCGCCTCACCTGGATGGAGTTCAACTGATGCCACAGAGCGCGAACCATAAAGGAGGCAGGTATGCCAACGCTCAAACCTCTCGTACTGCTCCATTCCAACGATATGCACGGCGATTTTTTAGCGGAGAAGAACGGTGGCGCACTGACAGGCGGCATCTCACGTCTCAGCGGTTATGTTGAGAAGGTGCGCCGCGAGAACCCCAACGTCCTGTACTGCATCGCGGGCGACATGCTGCAGGGCTCGCTCATCGACTCGGAGTTCAAGGGCATCTCCACCATCTCCATCATGAACCTGCTGCATCCCGACATCGTCTCGCTGGGCAATCACGAGGTCGACTACGGGCTGGCGCATCTGCTCTTTCTTGAGCGCTGCGCGGCTTTTCCTATCGTCAACGCCAACCTCTTCATCAAAAACCCCTACACCCGCCTGTTCGCTCCCTACAAGATATTCAAGCGGGGTGGCATGAGGATCATGTTCATCGGCATCATCACCGAGGAGGTATTAGCGGGCATCAAGTCTGAT
>JAITTM010000058.1 GCA_031286975.1 Coriobacteriales bacterium | reverse complement strand
CGAAGCCGGCGCTCGGATGCGCATCAAAAACATGACCCTGCCTTCAGACGTGCATGTCATCGACGAGAAGCTGCGTAAGGTTCGGGCCGAGAAGGACGAGGCTATCAACACTCAAGATTTTGAGAAGGCCGCCAAGCTCCGCGACAAGGAGCGCCAGCTCCAAGAGGAGCGCATCGAGGTCGAAGAAAAATGGCTGGAAGACAGCAACAAGCAGGTCGCCAGCGTTAATGCCAAAGAAATCGCCGACATTATCTCGATGTCCACCGGCGTGCCGGTAACCGACCTGACCGAGGCCGAGACCGCCAAGCTGTTGCGTATGGAAGGCGTTTTGCACGAGCGGGTTATAGGTCAAGACGAGGCGGTTGTCGCAATTTCCAAGGCCATTCGCCGTTCGCGTGCCGGCCTCAAAGACCCCAAGCGCCCGGCTGGTTCGTTCGTGTTCCTGGGCCCCTCCGGCGTTGGCAAGACCGAGTTGTCCAAAGCCCTGGCGGAGTTTTTGTTCTCCAGCGAGGACGCCCTGCTCAGCTTTGATATGAGCGAGTATATGGAGAAGCACTCAGTCTCACGTCTGGTTGGCTCGCCTCCCGGCTATGTGGGCTTTGACGAGGGCGGTCAACTGACCAAAGCTGTGCGCCAGCGCCCCTACTCAGTGCTGCTCTTCGATGAGATCGAGAAGGCGCATCCCGACGTGTTCAACATCCTTTTGCAGATACTTGAAGAGGGCCGCCTGACCGACAGTCAGGGGCGCAAGGTCGACTTTCGCAACACCATCATCATCATGACGTCCAACGTGGGTGCGCGCGAGATCGCCCAGGGCACGCCCATCGGCTTCAGCGGTGCTGACAGCAAGGCGGGTCTGAGTGACAAAGAGATCAACAGCCGCGTCATGGCCGAGATGAAGAAGCTCTTCCGTCCTGAGTTTCTCAACCGTATCGACGACATCATCGTGTTCAAGTCACTGACCAAAGAGCAGATCGCCGCGATCGTCGAGCTTATGGTGAGTGACTTGCGCGACCGTCTCATCACGCAGAATATGTCGCTGAACCTCACGCCCGCGGCCTGCGCCTTCATCGCGGAGGAGGGAACCGATGTCACCTTTGGTGCCCGTCCGCTCCGCCGCGCCATCCAGCGCCTGCTGGAGGATCCGATATCCGAGCAGGTGCTCGAAGGTCGTTGGAAGGCGGGCTCCATCATCGAGGCCGACTACGACGGCAACGACATCGTGTTCACGGCGGGAGAGGGCGAGATACCCGAGCAACGCAAACACCAGTCCATCGCCCGCGAAACCGAGCTGGTCACGCCCATCTTTGGGGGCAAGGGCGGCAATCGCACGGGCTCATCCGACGGCGCTGGAACCCCCGAGGAGTAGCGGCTGACCGGCTGCAATCTCCCCAAACAGCCAAAAAAATAGCCCGCACAGGCAACAGCTGAGCAACCAGGTGGCATTCTCAAAAACGAGAGTGCCACATTTTTTGTACAATAGCAAGCACAGGGAGCGGGAGCCGTCTTCAACAGAATCGCGGGGGAGCAGAGCATGGATAAAGCACACACGATCCTTCCGGAAAACAAGAGTGACCTTTTTGATGTCGCGATAAAGACTGTTGCTTCAGGCACGCCGTTGCGTGAAGCCCTCGATTTCATCATCTCAGCGCAAAACGGAGCGCTCATCTGCATTGGTGATGTCAAGAACATCCTTAATCTGGGCAATGGTGGCTTTCGCATCGATATGCCCTTCACGCCACAGCGGCTCTTCGAGCTCAGCAAGATGGACGGCGCTATCGTGTTAAACAGCGATGTCTCGCAGATCGTCTGCGCCAACTTCCACCTTAATCCTGATCCGAGTTCCGTGACCTTTGAGACGGGTATGCGCCACCGCTCGGCCTCGCGCACCAGCTCGCAGACCGAGGCAATCGTGATCGCTATCTCGAAGCGCCGCACGCAGACAACAATTTATCGCAATGGTCAGGGCATCACGCTTGAGGGTGACGAGATACTCTTCTCCAAAGGCAACCAAGGTATCCTAGCGCTGCAACATGCCAAAAACACGCTTGAGCGCTCGGTCATGCGCCAGAGTCTTATCGAGCTTGACGACCTGATAACCATCGCAGACGTCATCAACCTGCTCACCCGCTACACCAACCTCATCAACCTTGCCGGAGAGACCGAGCGCTTCATCAACTTCCTGGGTAAGAACAGCGGTCTGTTGCGGCAGCAGCTTGAGGAGATTATGCACGGGGTGACAGACGCCTTCTTGTTTACCATCCGCGACTATGCCACATCGTCCAGCGAGCGTGATGCCAAGCGGATCGCCCGTGCCCTGCTACTGCTCCCGCGCGAAGAACAGTCACCCCAAAACGTCATGGCTCTTCTGGGTTTTGAGGGTGAGATCGCCGATGAGGATCGCCTGCAGGCGCGTGGTTTCAGGGTCATCTCGCGCATCTCGGTGCTTGACGAGGCGGCAACTGCCAAGATAATCGAAGAATACGGCTCGCTTTCTGCCATCGTGAGTGACTCCAAAGACGGTTTTGATCGCCTGAGCAACATCGATCTCGACAACGTGCGCGCCATCGCCAAGAGCTTCATGCAACTGCGCAACACGCTATAAAGGCAAAGGCTGGCAAAGCCGCACAAGCAGTGCGTTTTGAGTCGCCCCTACGGCACTGTGATCGTGGGAATTACCACCGTTCCCTTCATTTTCAAAAAACTTCTTGACAAGTCTGTCTTTTTAATAATAATAATCATTACTGATAAAGGAGCACAGAATGCAGTGTACGCGCAATAGCATACAAAAGCAGAGGATAGGCTCAGCGCTCATGCAGATGGATCATCCCACTGCTGCCGAGGTCTATGAGCGGGTGCGCAGAGACGTGCCTCAGATAAGCCTGGGAACGGTATATCGCAATCTTGGCACGATGGCGGATGAGGGCAGCATACTGCGCCTCTCCTTTGCTGGAAAGCCTGATCGCTTTGATCCCAATACGGGGGAGCACTATCACGTGGTATGCAGCCAATGTGGGCGGATATTCGATACCGACTACTGCAGGGAGCCCGAACTTCTCCGCAGACTTGATAGGGCAGTTGAACTCAGTACGGGAGTGCAGGTGCAGCAGCGCTTTTTATCGTTCAGCGGCATCTGTGCTCAATGTGCCCAGGGCGTACGAGACACAGAGCGCGCCTCGGACGCACAACGCATCCCGGGCGCAGAGCACAACACAGAGTGTGCCTTGCACGATTCAGGCGCACGGCGCTCCCACAACGCCAGGCGCGCGACAGATGGGCAATAGCGGCACACGCCGATTTTGCATAGATCAACGACCAACCGACCGAAAGGATTCAAGATGTCACTCATTGGCAAAGAAGTAAGCGATTTCAAGGCACAGGCGTTTGTAGACGGCGATTTCAAGGAGATAAGCAAGGCGGATCTGCTGGGCAAGTGGAGCGTGTTTGTCTTCTATCCGGCGGACTTCACCTTTGTCTGCCCCACCGAGCTTGGCGATCTGGCCGATAATTACGAGGCTTTTAAAGAGATCGGCGCCAACATCTACGCAGTATCAACCGATACGCACTTCACCCACAAGGCCTGGCACGATGCCTCCGACACCATCAAGAAGATCCAGTACACCATGGTGGGCGACCCCACCGCTGCGCTGGCCAAGGATTTCGAGGTCTATATCGAAGAAGAGGGTCTGGCGCTGCGTGGTAGCTTCATCATCAACCCCGAGGCCAAGATCGTCGCCTATGAGGTCAACAGCAACAACATCGGTCGCGAGGCTAGCGAGCTTCTGCGCAAGGTACAGGCGGCGCAATTCGTTGCCAAGCACGGTGACCAGGTCTGCCCTGCCAAGTGGCGTCCCGGTGCGGAGACCCTCAAGCCAAGCCTCGATTTGGTGGGCAAGCTGTAGACTCTGCACACAGCTGCACACAGCTGCACACAGCTGCACACAACCTGCACACAACCGTGTAAGTCCGTCATCCTGCGAGGTGTCTGAACCTTGCAGGATGACTGTTTATCAGCTTAAGTTGGGAGAAGACCATGGGCAAACGCTACGACCTTATCATCATCGGTGCCGGCAGTGCTGGCATGAGTGCTGCCATCTATGCGGGGCGCGCCAAGTTGAGCACCCTCGTGCTCGAGCGCGACAGCGAGGGCGGGCAGATCAAGATAACCAGCGAGGTGGATAACTATCCCGGCATCCTTAAAACCTCCGGCGAGGCGCTCAGCGCAGCCATGCGCAGACAGGCCGAGAGCTTTGGAGCCAACTTCAAGCAGGCTGTGGTTGAAAGCGTCGATTTTACCGGCGCTCTCAAGCAGGTACGCACGGTGGACGGCGAGTACGAGGCGCTCGCCGTCATCGTCGCTACAGGCGCCGAGCCGCGCACGCTGGGTTTTGCGGGTGAGGACGAGTTTCGTGGTCGGGGCATTGGCTACTGTGCCACCTGCGACGGCGAGTTCTTCTCCAACAAGGACATCTTTGTCATCGGCGGCGGTCTGGCGGCAACTGAGGAGGCACTTTTCCTCACACGTTTTGGTCGCAAGGTCAGCATCATCGTGCGTGGGGAGAAGTTCTCCGTGCCGAGTCGTGTGGCCGACAAGGTGGCAGCCAACCCCAAGATCGAGGTGCACTTCAACACCGAGCTTGTGGAGGCAGGTGGCGATGCCGTGCTGCGTTTTGCCAAGTTTCGCAACAACAGAACCGGCGAGACCTGGCGCTATGACGTGCTCACGCCCCGCGAGACCTTTGGCATCTTCGTGTTTGCGGGCTATGCGCCCCAGAGTGCTGAATACGCCTCGGCGCTGCGTCTCGACGAGCACGGCTACATCCCCACTGACGAGGGCATGCGCACCAATGTCGATGGCGTCTATGCTGCCGGAGACGTGCGTCCCAAGGAGCTGCGTCAACTGGTGACGGCTGTGGCCGACGGTGCCATAGCGGCAACCAATGCGGAGAAGTACGTGGAGCATCTCAGGTTGCGACTCGGCCTGCCTGCGGTAGACGAGGCGGTTGCGGACGAGCCCGAAGCCCACGCCGCCGCCGTTGCGACCGCCGCTGCGAGCGGCACCGAGGCGGCGCCCGCGAGCGGTGCTGCTGCTGGCACCGAGGCGCCGCCCGCGACCGGTGCGGCCGGCACTGCGACCCCCGCTGCCGGTGGGGATGCTGCAACCTCCGCGGCTGCCCCCACCCCCGCCGCCGCCCCCACCGCTGCGACCCCCGCTACCCCCACCCCCGCGGCCTTATCCACACACCCCTCCCTTGCTGACCCTGTCTTCTTCAACGACGATTTGGTCGAGCAGTTGGTACCCGTCCTTGAGCGCCTTGAGCGCGAAGTGCGCCTTGTCGCCGTCTTTGACGGCGAGAGCGCGCTGGCGGCTGAGATACGCACGTTCCTCTCCGAATTCGCGCGCCTCACCAACAAGGTGGCCGTTTCTTTCTTGCAAAAAGGTGACGAACCAGCGC
>JAITTM010000036.1 GCA_031286975.1 Coriobacteriales bacterium | reverse complement strand
TTAAGCGGGGAGCTGAGGAATTCCTCGTCTTGGAGGGCATTGCCTACTCGTTGCAATTGCACAATACCGGTGGCGCGGTGCTCCTGACCGGCACCGTTACCGTGAAGGTTCAAACCGAGTGCGCCCGTTGCCTTGAGCCCGTTGTGCTGGCGCTTGAGGGCGAGGTTGAGGGTTACTATCTCTTGAGCGCGCGCAAGGAGGAGCTCGACTTGGAGGATGACGAGTTCATTATCGTGGAGAAGGACGGGGTCGTCGATCTGGCACCCCCTCTCTTTGCCGCAGTGCTCTTCGAGACGCCGCAAGTCGTGCTCTGTGGCGAGGATTGTCAGGGTCTTTGTCCCATCTGCGGCATCAATCAAAACGAGCAGACCTGCTCCTGTCAGGATGAGTCGCTGGCTGATAGCCCCTTTGCTTCGCTCAAAGACTTGTTAAACTGAGTCACTCTGTTACAATACAAAGGTTCGTCTATTACACATGCCTGAGGACTCTGCTCGCGTGTGGCCTGACCCAAAAAGGGGAGTGGCTGCGAGACATGAGGTTGAGTCAGGCAGAGGAAAAACAAAAAAGAAGGAGTTACCCATGGCTACAAAGGTCAATATCAAGTCGCTGCTTGACGCAGCAGTCCACTTTGGGCATCAGACCCGCAGGTGGAACCCCAAGATGAAGCCCTACATCTTTACCGACCGCAACGGCATCTACATCATCGATCTCAAGCAGACCCTTATCGAGCTCGATAAGGCCTACAGCTTTGTTGCCGAGCTGTCCGCTCGCGGCGGCTCACTGCTGTTCGTTGGCACCAAGAAGCAGGCGCAGGAGCCCATCGCCACCAACGCCGAGCGCAGCGGCCAGCCCTACGTCAATGCCCGTTGGTTGGGCGGCATGCTCACCAACTTCGTGACGATCCGCTCGCGTGTTTCCTACATGGAGGAGCTCGAGGCCATGGAGGCTGACGGCAGGATGGCCACGCTCCCCAAGAAGGAGCAGATACTCAAGCGCAAGGAGCTCGGCAAGCTACAGACCAACCTCAACGGCGTGCGCAACATGCGTGATGTTCCGCAGGCGATCTTCGTGGTTGATACCAAGCGCGAAGAGATCGCCATCCACGAGGCGCATCGTCTGGGTATCCCGGTCATCGGCATCATTGACACCAACGCCGATCCCGATGAGGTCGACTTTGGCATCCCCGCAAACGACGACGCCATCCGCTCGGTCAACCTGCTGTGCGAGGTTATCGCCGATGCCGTGATCGCTGGTTCGACCAAGACCGTCATCACCGAGGCCGAGCTGACAGGCGCAGCCGAGGCAGCAGCCGAGGTGCCCGCGCAAGCGCCCGCCGAGGCTCTTGCTAAGACCGCTGCAGAAGCTCCCGCTGCTCAGGAGATCCCCGTGGTTAACGAGGCTCCCGCCGCAGAAGAAGCCCCTGTAGAAGAAGGAACATCCGCAGAGTAAACCGTACGTTTGAAAGGAACATAACATGGCAGAGATCACTGCATCTTTGGTAAAGGAATTACGTGAGATAACCGGCGCAGGCATGATGGAGTGCAAGAAGGCACTCGTTGAGGCCGATGGCGCAATCGAGCAGGCCGTTGACGTGCTGCGTACCCGTGGTCTGGCAGCTGTTGCCAAAAAGGCTGGCCGTGCCACCAACGAGGGTCTTGTGGCAGCCCTCATAGCCGAGGACGGCAAGACAGGCGCCTTGGCAGAGGTCAACTGTGAGACCGACTTCGTGTCACGCAACGATGTCTTTGGCGGCTATGCTGCCAAGATTGTCAAAGCGGTGCTTGAAAACGCCCCCGCCGACCTTGACGCGCTTAAAGCCTCAAACATCGATGGCGAGACCGTTGAGGCTGTGCTGACCGATGCCATCCACGTGATAGGCGAGAATATCCAGGTGTCGCGCTTTACCCGCAGGAGCGTCACCTCGGGTGCCTTGTCCAGCTACATCCATGGCGGCGGGCGCATTGGCATCCTCGTGGAGTTTGCCTTCAACAACGAGGCGACTGCTTCAAACGATGCCTTCAAGGCGCTGGCAAAAGACATCGCCATGCAGGTGGCGGCCGCTAACCCCGGTGCCGTCTCGCGCGACAGCTTCAGCGCTGAGGTCATCGAGCACGAGAAGGCCATCTACAAGGCTCAGGCTGCTGAATCCGGCAAACCAGAGGAGATTCAGGAGAAGATGGCCGTCGGTCGTCTGGAGAAGTTCTTTAAAGAGAGCGCCTTGGTCGAGCAGGCCTACATCAAAGATCCCGACAAGAGTGTGCGCGGCTTTATCGAAGAGGTCTCCAAGGCCGTTGGCGACAGCATTACGGTAGTCGGCTTTGACCGCTTCGAGCTGGGCCAACAGTAAGCGCAGACTGTTCATCACATACATCAACCCAAGCGAACCCCGGGAAGCTGACAGTTTTCCGGGGTTCGACTCGTTGTTTCTCTCGTGGACGGCTACAGCGTTGGACGGCTACAGCGGCTCTTTTCCCTCAATCAAATCGAGGAGTTGCTGCTTGTCGTGTATGGCGAGCTTCTGGTAGATATGACGCAGATGTGTGGTCACGGTGCCTCGTGAGATATAGAGATCCTCCTGGATATGTGGGGTGGAGCGCCCTTTTGCAAAGAGGATCATGACCTCCGTCTCGCGCGCGGACAGCTCGTATTCGGCGGCTATCACCTTGCAACGCTCCCTGAACGGCTGCGAGCGCTCGGGCTCCTTGACGCCCTCGTCTTCGATGGCCTCAGAGAACTCGAGCAGGTCTTTCTCACTGAAAATGAACATATAGGAGAAAAACACGACGATGGCGGCGAGCAATGCGATAAGTGTGAAGGTCTCTTGTGAGAAGGTCCCAAAGGCTTGCAAAAAGCCGGCGACCACTGAACCGAGGAAGGCGCCAAAGGTTATCATGCCCCAACCCATGCCAAAGATGATGGTCGAGGAAAGCCGGTAGTTCCGGGCGGTCTCCGCCAGGATTATCCAGATAAAGAGGTTAAAGGTCTCATAGCCCGCCAAGGCTATGACGTTGGCAAGTGTTGAGCTCACATCGATAACGGGCAAAAGCATAAAGAAGACTGCCATGATCAGGATGATGGGGCGGTACATGAGACTGTAGCTCGAGCGCCGGATGAAGATGGCGCAGCTGTAGATGATGAGCATGCTTAGAAGGCTCGCCCATATGAATGATGAGCGGTACAGCGCATCACCGTCGATGGGGCTCACATCGAGCAGAACCATGCGGACAACGCCGTCGGCAAGCCCTAGCAAACAGGACGCCGCCCCCAGCTTCCAGATGAACGCGCCGGGCTTAAGGGGGTTGGGCTCCAGGAGCGGCGGGTTTTTCCAAACCTTGAGTTTGCCAAAAAGGATCCACCCTGAAACCAAGGGGAGAAGCGCACAGACCAAGCTGCCCACCTGGGCGGGCAAGGAGCCGATAACCGGGAAGAGCACCGCGGCGATAAAGAACGCAAAAGGCGCGCCAAAGAGGGTCTTTTTTGGGTCGATCTGCCTGAATGCCTCGCCCCACCCAAGGTCGATAACGCCTGAGCCGATTCCCGTTAAGACGGCTCCCAGCAGCTGGATACCAAAGAACAGCTCGCCCGAAAACACCCCTACAACCAAAAGGAGCGTGCCGATCGTCATGAAGAGGGGACCCAGGCTGCGCACAAAGGGTCGTCTCATGATTGCCCCAAAACGACGATAGCCGAGCGCGCCGCATAGGAGCGTTATGGTCAGGCAGACGGACGAGAGGACATACACAAATCCCGGCGTCTCGGAGCCATTCCAAGTGATTATCCCATTCACGGTGCTGAGGAATAAGAGATATATCCAGGCGCGTACGAGCGCGAAACCAAGGGTTCGTGCATTCAAGAAATCATCAGGGGAGAGTGCGGCGACGCGGGCGCGTATCATCTCAAAAGACGAAAACGTTTTAGACATGTAACCCCAAACCTCATCCTTTATTGCATCCCCAACAAAACCACTATAGCACCAAACCCTTGCAAGAGGTATTGCAAAGGCAGATGCACGTAGCTGGTTTTGAAAATACCGAGGAGGATATGAAAATCATGCAAAACGCATGATGCCATTTTCAGCCCCTCTCATGTGACGCATGATGTGAAAACTGACCTGAATTCCTATCCTTATCCTCAGAAGAAGGGCGCTCCAAACCATGGAGGGCCTAAGGAGCGTGTGAAAACAGAAGCTTACGAGAAAAGCGAAGGAGGAATGCGGGATCGCGCTAACGCACACTGACAGTTTGTTGCGAATATCTGTACCAACAGGTGTAAGGAAGGAGAACCGATGGCAGAAAAACTGAGTATATCTCGTCGTAGCTTTGTAAAGATGGCTGTGGCTACGGCAAGCATTGCGGCGCTTTCGACCAATAGCTCGCTGCCCGCTCTGGCGGACAACGGCGATGCCTCTGCAACCACCGACCCTGAGATAAAGCGTATACGTACGGTATGCCGCGGCTGCGGAAAGATGGAGTGCGGTGTCTGGGTAACCGTGCAAGACGGGAAGGCCATACAGGTTGAAGGCGACCAATCCAGCTTCACGAGCAAGGGCAATTGCTGCACCAAGTCGCAGTCGTCCATACAGGCGTGTTACCATCCCGATAGACTTCGCTACCCCATGAAGCGCACCCGTCCCAAAGGTGAGGATCCGGGCTGGGAGCGTATTTCCTGGGATGAGGCCATGCAGATATGTGCCGATAAATTCCATGAGGTGAGCGATAAGTACACGGGCACGGGCATCTTCACCATGAACGGAACGAGTCGCATGTGGGCAATGGGCGGCTATGCTACCCTGTCGATCATCACCGGCGGTGTGAATCATCACGTCGCATCCTGCGTGTGCAAAGGCCCCCGTTTTCTCACCACATCGACAAACGATCAGTATGGCTCGAACTGGATGACCACCGCTGAGGAGCCCCGCGTTTTTGTGGACTGGGGCGCCAACATAGAGTACTCGAATTACGATGACTCCTGCCGCAACGCCGTTAATGCGGCAAACAAGGCGGAGTGCTTCATCAGCATCGACCCCCGTCAGACTGGGCTTGGCAAAGAGGCGGATTACTGGCTCAATGTCCGGCCCGGTTCCGATATGGCGATCGCGCTGGCCTGGGCAAAGATCATCGACGACAACAAGCTGCTGGACGAGCTCCACATGAAGCGCTGGACCAATGCCCCCTTCCTTGTGGTTGAGGATATGGAGCCAACAGGTGGCTGGATGATAGACAACTCCGGTGCCCATGACATGAAGACGATCCTTTTGAAGGAATGCGACCTCGTGGAGGGCGGTTCGTATCAGAAGTTCTTTGTGCACGATGCCACAAAGGCAAAGGAGGGAAAGACCGGAAACGATGCCCTCTCCTTCTATGATGTCGAGCTGTCCCAGTGGGACGGCGAGCACATCACGACTGATGCCGCCATGCAAAACGGCACCATCGAGCGACAGGGCACTCCCTGGGAGGGCTGGCTGCCCACCCCCACCGAGTTCGACAGCATCGACCCCGATCTCTATGGCGAGTATGACGTGACCCTGAAGGATGGTCGCACGGTCAAAGCGAAGACCGTCTGGCAGTATTATGTCGAGATGTTGGCCGACAAGACACCTGAGTGGGCCGAGGGGGTCACCGGTGTAGACGCGCGGAAGATAGAGGAATCCTGCCTTGTGTGGGCAACACGTCCCGAGGGCGCAAAATATGGCAACGGTGGTATCCACATCAGTCTGGCGATGGATCAGAACGGCAACAACTACCAGACCATCCGCGCAATCATGATGCTCACGCATATGACCGGCAACATGGACGTTCCCGGCGGCAACAGAGGCCCGACACACGCATTCTTCAACGACGAGACCTGGCTGCCATACTTCATCGTCGGAGGGGAATGGAACCCGGGATTCAAAGAGGGAACCGGCATCATAGAGGTTGACCCCGCAGCGGGTCCGCCCAACAACTTCGAGCGCAATGCGCTGATCGTCGGTGGTGACGAGTGGCCCATGACCAAGTGGTACGGTCAGTGGTCAAACCCCAACAGCATCTGGAAGGCGGTTCTCACCGGTGAGCCTTATCCCATCGTGGCAGGCGCAAACGACTCCGGTTCGTTTATGAACCAGGGTGCCTCCGGCCCTGCCTGGGAGGCCATGAACAAGCTCGACTTTTGGATGGAATACAACCTGTGGCATCATCCAACGGCCGACTGCGCCGACGTCCTTCTCCCTGTCTACCACTGGCTTGAGATGCGTTGGCCGCGTATCAGCCAGGGTCCTCACTGCGGTTTGGGCATGAATGTTCCCTGCGTTGAGGCTCCCGGTGACACCCGGGACGACGCCATGGGCATGAAGGCATTTGCCCAGGCGTATGGGTTCCCGTGGGCATTCAAGGATATAGGCGTCGATATGGGCCCGGATGACCCCACCACCGAGGATGCCTGTGAGTGGATGTTCCAGGCGGCGCAGGCAGAATCCAGGAAGATTGGAGAAGAGCTGCCCTTCGACAGCTTCATGGACTTCGAGGCGGACTTCCAGCTCCATGGCTGGCAAAACGCCAAGAAGGTCTATCCCAAGATCATGGGAACCTATCGTCGTTGGGAGACAGGCTATCACTTCCTCCACGGAACCGTTGGCGGTGCCATGGGAGCCACAGGGCTCAAGGTGCCCGGTTGCGACGAGAAGCGTCGTTTTGGTTTTGTCACACCAACGGGAAAATACGAGTTCTGGCCCACCGTTCTCGAGCGCTATGGCATGGGTGGCAAGGCCAATGTTGACAGATCCTGGCTCATCCCGGATTACAGCGAACCCATGGATAGCCCGGTGAGCAACCCTGA
>JAITTM010000013.1 GCA_031286975.1 Coriobacteriales bacterium | reverse complement strand
AATCCTTGGGTATCCTTGATTCTAGGTGATACACGTATAACAAATCTGGGGATTTACGTTGACAAACAATCATACGCAACTTGAAAGTGCGTCTGATTGTATTAAAATCAGTTGTTCATTGCCAAATCTTCTCAATGCACAACTACTCGGCAGGACTGCAGGAGGTTCGCAAAATCAGCGAACCTCAAAATCCATAGAGTAGCAGTGAACTCATCATCAGATAAATTTATAGCCAGCTAAAAGCCTGAGAATCCTGAGGTCTTGGCTGGCTATAGGGAGCTTGCCTAAAAAAGTACTACTCCTCGCCCAGTTGATCTTCTATGTCGAGCTCCATGATGGCTACGCTGTCGCGGAGTTGTTTGGCGGTGGCGCGGGTGATCTTGCCGCGGAGCAAGGCTTGCTCGATGGCATCGCGCTCGTACTGCATCGCCTGCTGCTCGACCTCAAGCAGCCTGCTGTTGTTGTAGGCACCGCCGGGCCTGAACAGGCGAGGATCCTCCAGGCGGGCGAGGCGGCGCTTGAAGTCAGCCACTACGGTGTTGATGGCGCGGATGGGCGCATCGGGCTCTGCCATCAGTGTGTCGAGCTTGCGCAGGATGAAGCGGTAATTCTCCTTTTGCAGCCACTGCACCTCTTTGCGAAAGTTCTTGCGCTGGGAGCGCGTGGTCGCCTTGGCCAGTTGCTTGAGTCGCTTGCGCTGTCTGACGCGATGCACAAGCTGCTCCCCAATGCCGCTAAAAACCCAACCAAACTCGTTGTGGTGCTCGACGCGAGCGAGCAGGCGGCTCAGCTGATAGAGATAGAAGGTTCCTGCCAGGGGGGCGACCTTGCCCTCGTCAACCAGCTCGAGGGTGTGACTGCGCTCCCAATTGACGATGTCAGCCCGGATCTTATCCTCGGTGGGATCGACAATCTGGTTGCTGCGTTTGAGTTGGTTGATGCGGTTGATGTAGCGCCGCACCACCTCCTCAGAGGCAACCTTGTCTGCCGGCGTCATGTGCTCGAGCAGCGCGTGGATAACCGACCTGAAGATGTCGATGGTGGCGTTGATCTCGCCTTGGGGCGCCGGCGGCTCGACCTTTTTGGGCGCAACGAGCGGCACCAAAAAATTCGCGATCAGCAGCGAGAGCACGATGACGCCCGACACCAAAAAGAGCAGGAGGTCGCGCTCAGGGAAGGGCTCACCGTTCAGGCTGAGCGGGACAGTTAAGATCACTGCCAGCGATATGGCGCCCTTGGCTCCCGTAAGGCTGAGGAGAAGGGCATCCTTTAGGTGCGATTTTAGGTACTGCGGGTGCTTGCGCGCGCGCTGTCTGCGCGCGCGTTCTTCGCGCCGCGCCGCGCCGTGTGCTATCCTGCGCTGCTCGCGTTGAGCGGCGCGCGCTTCGACGCGTTCAGCCTTGGTGGCAAACTCGAACGCAAGCGTGCGGTCTTGCTGCGTGTCGTGCGCTTCGCGCGCCTCGTGGTTGGGCTCGTGCGTGCCTGCGTGTTCATAGCTGGACTGCTGCACCTGATTGAGCGTGAAACCCTCGTGAGCCTCCCGTTCGATCTCCACGTCTTCTGGGCTGGTGGCGAGCTGGGCAGCCACGGTATTCTCCGCAGAGGGCTCTTGGGGCTCATCGGCGGTGAGCTCGTCGTTGCGGTGCATGATGAGCACCCAAAAAAAGCGCAGGAGCAAAAGGGCGACCAAGATGACCAGTACCAGCAGGATGAGGAAGTTGTGGTCGACGTTTGTGGCGTCCCAAACCTTGAGCGTCACGTGGGGAAGCTGGGTGCCCAGGATGAGGAAGACCACGCCGTTGAGGGTAAACGAGATGACCGCCCAGACGCTGGTCGAGACGATGGTGTGGCGCGCGTTGGCAGGCGAACTCTGTCGGGGCGAAAAGGAGTGCGCAATGCCGGCGGCCACCACGGCGATGATGCCGCTGACCCCCAAGACCTCGGCCACGAGGAAGACCAGAAACGGTGTAAGCATCTCGAAGAGCACATGAAAGGTGACGCTCTCGACACCTGCCGCATGCAGGGCGCGCACCAAGATGAAGCGCAGGAGCATGAGCACCACGCCTACTGCCAAGCCGCCAAAGAACATGAGGAGAAAGACGCCGCCCGCCTCAAGCAGCGAGAACGAGCCGGTGACCATGGCAGCGATGGCAAACTGGAAGGAGACAACACCCGAGGCGTCATTGAGCAGTGATTCGCCCTGCAGCAGCAGGCGGTGCTTCTCACCGATGGTCGCGGTCTCTTTAAGCGAGCTCACGGCAACGGCGTCGGTTGGCGCCAGGGCGGCGGCCAGGGCAAAGGCGGCTGCCAGGGGGATGGAGGGGGCAAACCAGTTAAGCAAGAAGCCAACGATGAGCGTGGTGGCAAACACAAGGCTCAGCGCCAGCAGGAGGATGGGGCGCTTTTGCCGCCAGAGCGCGGGCTTATCGGCACGCTTTGCATCCTCAAAGAGCAGTGGCGCGATAAAGAGCACCAAGAAGAGCTCGGGGTCAAGACCGATCTCGAAGTGAATGGGCAGGATAGCCAAGGCGATACCCAGGCCGATTTGTATAAGCGGGGTGGAGACCTTGGGGAATTGCTGGCTGATGAGATTGGAGACAAGAACTCCGCCCAACAGGATCAATATGTATTCAAAGGAAAGCATGGCAATAGTGTACACTTGCTCAATACCATTTCAACGTGTGGAAGGTCATATTTTATGGAATTCTCAACCTTAATTCTGGCAGCGGGAGCTGGAACACGCATGAAGTCGGAGCGACCCAAGGTGGCACACGAGTTGTTGGGCAAGCCGTTGGTGCGCTGGGTGATCGATGCCGCGCAGGCGGCGGGAAGCACACGTACGCTCACCGTGGTGGGTCATCAGCGTGAGCAGGTCATCCCACTGGTGGACGACACCACCATCGTGGTGCAGGAGGAGCGCTTGGGCACCGGCCACGCGGTGATGGTCGCGCGCGCGGCTCTGGAGAAGACAGGCGCGACACCCGCAGTAACCGCTCCGCCCGCAGCAACCGCTCCGCCCGCCCCCGCCCCCGCAGCAGCCGTCCCCGCTGCGCAATCGCTGGTGGTGCTCAACGGCGACACGCCGCTCATCACAGCGGCCACCATCGCCGAGCTGGTTGCCCTGCAGCAAGACAGGGGAGCCGCAGCCTGCGTGCTCAGCTGCGAGCTGGACGATCCCAGCAACTACGGCCGCATCATCCGCGACGAGGCTGGCGAGGTATTGGGCATAGTCGAGGAGAAGGACGCGACGCCCGCCCAGCGCGCCATCACCGAGGTCAACAGCGGTGCCTATTGCTTCGACCTGGCGGAGCTGCTGGGCAGCCTCAATACCCTGTCAAACAAGAACGCCCAAAACGAGTACTACCTCACCGACGTGCTGGGCATCCTGGTGGGCGCGGGCAAGCAGGTTTGCGCCCACTGCATCGAGGACGCCGACGAGCTCATGGGCATCAACAGCCGCGCGCAACTGGCGCAGGCCACCAAGGCGATGCAGCGGCACATCAATGAGCGACACATGGCAGCCGGCGTGACCATGCTCGACCCTGATCTGGTGTGGATCGGGGCGGATGTCACACTCCAAAACGACATCGAACTTCTCCCCATGACTATTTTGTATGGGCAGACCAGCGTGGGCTCAGGCTCGGTGCTGGGTCCCAACACGCGCGTGATAGACAGCACGGTGGGGCGCGACTGTGTCATCGACGAGAGTGTGGTGCTGGGTGCGGTGCTGCACGACAAGGTGAGCGTGGGGCCGCGCGCCTATCTGCGCCTTGGTACGCTGATGAAGACGGGCTCCAAAGCGGGCACGCACGTCGAGATCAAGAACTCCACCATCGGCGAGAATAGCAAGGTGCCGCACCTCAGCTACATGGGCGATGCGACGCTGGGGGTTGATGTGAACATCGGTGCCGGGTCAATCACCTGCAATTATGACGGCACTGCCAAGAATCCCACCCTTATCGGCGACCGCTCCTTTGTGGGCTCTGATACGATGTTCGTAGCGCCGGTGCAGCTCGGTGCCGACGTGGTGACGGGCGCTGGTAGCGTGATTACCAAGGACGTGCCGGCAGGCGCGCTTGCCATTGAGCGCAGCAGCCAACGCACCGTCGCCGACTGGGTCGCACAGCACAGCAAGCGCGACAAAGAGAAACCGCAACTGGATTAACACGCAGGAGAATGGAAACAAGAGCGGAAACAAGAACGGAAAAGAGAAAGGGAGAAAGGCGTCATGGCAGAGTCAATCAAGTTACATAACGTCGAGGTCACCAAGAATATGATGCTCTTCTCCGGCAGCCAGAATCCTGAGCTTGCCGAGAAGATATCCAAGCACCTGGGTGTCGATCTGGGCAACGTCAAACTCAAGGCCTTCGAAAACGGCGAGGTCTATGCGCGCTACCTCGATAGCGTGCGTGGCTCAGATGTGTTTTTGATCCAGTCCGTCTCTGGCAAGGTGAACGATGCGCTGATGGAGTTGCTTGTCATGACCGATGCCGCGAAGCGTGCCTCAGCGCGCTCGGTCACCGCCGTTATCGCCCACTATGGCTACTCGCGGCAGGACAAGAAATCCGCTGCGCGCGAGCCCATCACCGCCAAGTTGGTGGCAAACCTGCTCACCGTTGCGGGCGTTGGCCGCATCATCACCGTCGACCTGCATCAGGGCCAGATACAGGGCTTCTTTGACATCCCCGTCAACCACCTGACCGCCCTGCCCATCTTTGCCGACTACTTCTTGAGCAAGAAGCTCAAGGACATCTGCATCGTCTCGCCGGATGTGGGTCGCGCCAAAGCCGCCAAGAAGCTCTCCGACATGCTGGATGCCAACCTGGCCATCATGCAAAAGACACGCCCCGACCACAACGCGGCCGAGATCACCAACGTCATAGGCGATGTCAACGGCAAGACCTGCATCCTCAACGACGACATGATCGACACGGCGGGCTCCGTGGTCGCGGCCATTGCCGCCCTCAAGAAAGAGGGCGCCCAGGACGTCTATATCTGCGCGACCCATGGCCTGTTTTCAGGCCCAGCCTATGAGCGTCTGGCGCATGCGGACGTCAAGGAGGTGGTGATCTGCGACACCGTTCCCGTGCCACTTGAGCGTCAGACCGGCAAGATCCACGTGGTCACCGTAGCGCCACTTTTGGCTCACGCCATTGCCAACGTGTTTTTGGAGGCCTCCGTCTCAGAGCTCTTCGACCCAGAATTCGCCCTGTAGGCGAAAGGAACGGCTATGGGTATGGCGTCCCTGTTCTCACGCATGCGGCATCCTGAGCGAGGCAAAGCGGAGCTGGAGGATCCAACCCCGCGCTCGCAGCCGGGGCATCCCCAAAAGGAGCCTCTGCCCGGCCCGCATCTCATCGTGGGCCTGGGCAACCCCGGCGCTGAATACGCTAATACCCGCCACAACGTCGGCTTTAAGGTGCTCGATGCTCTGGCGGCGCACCTAGGCGCGAACTACTGGAAGCTGCGCTCAAACGCCCTGGTAGCAGAGGTAACCCTTGATGGGCAGAAGATTGTGCTTGCCAAGCCCCAGACCTTCATGAACCGCAGCGGTAACGCCGTCAAGGGGCTCTGCACGCACTACGGCTTTGCGGCGGCAGACATCCTCATCATCCACGACGAGCTCGATCTGCCTGCTGGTGAGCTGCGCCTCAAGGTGGGCGGCGGCCACGCCGGCCACAACGGCCTGCGCTCGCTGCACGAGAAACTGGGCGCCAGCTACAACCGCCTGCGCATCGGCATTGGCCGCCCTCCCGGCCAGATGCCTGCCGCGAACTTCGTGCTCCAGGTCATAAAAGGCAGCACACTTGAGGATCTTGAGGTTAGTGTGCAACAGGCAGCCCCCATAGCTCTCAGCGCCATCCAGGACGGCATGACTGCCGCAATGTGCAAGTACAACTGAGGAGCACCCCATGACATTCAGAGCAATCGACCCCAACGACCTGAACCTCAATCCCTTTACGGGCATCGGCAAGCAGTGGATGCTGGTGACCGCCGCCAAGCCAGACGGCTCGGTCAACGCGATGACCGCGGCCTGGGGCGGCCTGGGCTTCATCTGGCAGCAACCGGTCGCCTTTGTGTTCATTCGGCCACAACGCTGCACCAAGACCTTTGTCGAGGCAAGCCCGACCTTCTCACTGAGCTTCTTTGCCAGCGAATACCGTGATGCCTTAAGTTTCATGGGCAACGTATCCGGCTTTGACGACCCGCTCAAGGTCGAGCACTCAGGGCTCACCCTTGCCTACGACCCCGATGACCCGCTGGCGACCCCCTATTTTGCCGAGGCGCACACGGTGCTCATCGTGGAGCGGCTCTACGAGCAGGACATGGCAGGCGCGCTCTTTATCGACCAGACGCAGGTAGAGCGCTGGTACCCTCAAGCTGACTTTCACACCCTCTATATCGCGGGAATCAAAAAGGTTCTGGTGGCCTAGGGCCCTGTACATTTTTAGCTGTTACAGGGCACTAGGGCTCTGTTAAGTCCTAAACCTCAGTAACCGACGGTCTTTTATTGCGCCATACGTACGTTCGCGTTTGTTTTTTCAGGCAGTAGTTTTCACGCAGTAGTCGTAGAACTGTTGCTCGGCTTTCGTCAAGGTGTGGGAGGGGAGATGAGATATGCCAAAGTTCCAAGTCCATCCCTCTATGGGCAAACACACGATTTCGCCCTCCCGCTGAAAGACAGACAAATCCCTGAGTTCCTTGCTGGTAAACCCAAGTCCGCGGCCATTCAGGGCAAATTCGAAAATCCGATAGATTTCCTCGATTTCGAATATCTTTTCCAGCTCGACATCCTGTTCTTTGCATAAGGAGAGCAGTTTTGCGAAGCATTTATAACCGCGCCCAGGGATTGCGATAAATTGCTTGTTCAAGTCCTTGATGGTGAGAGATTCGGCTTCAAACAGTGGATTGTTACGGTTGACCCAGAATTCGATGGAGCTGTGCAGGAGCGGCGTTGTGATAAATTCATGCTCATAAGGCTCCAGCGTAAAAGCGAAGTCGCAAGCCTGTTGTCTCAGTGCTTTGTCGCATTCATAATCGCCATACTCGTGGTATATCAACGATATTCCGGGGTGATCCTTCTCGAATCGAGGCACAAAATCAGGGCCGAGAAGCCCGATGATCCCATGGCAAAAGCCGATACGGATTTCATGGTTCTCCTGAGCTTTGATCTGTTCAAAGGCGTGCTCCAGCAGCAGCAGCTCGGTTTCCCATCGGTTTGCAAAGCGATAGAACTCGTCGGCATACTTTGTCGGCACCAAGGTACCGCTCTCGTTTTGCATGAAGAACGGCACGCCGTAATAGCGTTCAAATTGTTTGATAGCCTTGATGATGCCCGGTAGAGACATCGGTATTCGTCTGGCCGCAGCCGAGAAATTAAGCGTCTCATAAACAAGCGAAAAATACTTGAACTGCTCGGTATTCATAGCGCCCATCCTCCTCAGATGTCGCCCGGTGTCTCCTGAGATTGCAGAGTTCTCCCAATCATCATTGTAATCCATCTGCTGCGTTCACTCCGGCTTCTTACAAAACCTTTGGTTTAGATTCCTTACTAAAGGTTGAGCCAGAATCTATTGCGAACAAGGTGTTCCTCCCCCAGAATGCAAGCCGTGCCACATCGGCAGGGAGCATTTGAACATAAGGAGAAACGATGGATTCAAAGATTTTAGACAGAAGAGGCTTTATAGCGGGAGCATCAGCGGCCATTGCCGGGGCATTTGGATTGGGTCTTGCTGCCTGTGCCGCCCCCGCTGCTGCGCCCGCGGCGTCCGACACGCCGACAGCTGCATCTGGAGAAGCACTTGGCGATGCCATTTGGCGGCTTGAGGAGGTTGGCGAGCCAACCGAAACGCTGTCGGCCGACCTAGTTGTGATTGGTGGAGGTGGCACCGGAATGGCTGCTGCTCTCCAGGCAAGCCAACTGGGGCTCAATCCGATCATCGTGGAAAAAATGGGCGCTCTTGGTGGAGCCTACATCTGCACAGAGGGCATGTGCGCCTTCGGCTCCTCTCTGCAAAAGGAGAATGGCATCGACATCACCGTTGAGTACGCCATCGACAAATGCATGGAGTACCACCACTGGATCCCCGACCGCACCATCTACGAATCGTTTTTCAACGAAAGCGCGGAGACTATCGACTGGTGTCTTGAGCAGGGCATCGAGTATTCCGCAGTGGTGCCGTTGGCGGGCACCAAGTCGCTGGACTGCTTTCATGTCTGGCACCACATCGAAGGCCGCAGCCCCGGTAGCCAGGCAAGCGATGCGCTGATCAAAGCTGTTGGCGACGCCGGTATCGAGACGTTCTTGTCTACCAGCGCTCGGAAAATCCTGATGGAGGACGGCAAGGTTGTTGGCGCTCTCGTCGAGAAAGAGGACGGCACGATCGCGAAAATCGAAAGTTCAGCGGTATTAATCGCCACAGGAGGCTTTGGCAAAAACGACGACATGATTGCGCAGCTTGCGAAATGTCGATGTTCCGCCTGGGAGCTTGGCGTTCCCGGCAGGGACGGTGACGGAATGAAGCTCGGCGTCAATGCCGGTGCAGACATCTGGGATTTTCAGACCGTCCTGTTCTGCGGACCGGTGACCACAGGCGCGCCCTGGGCAACGCCCGTCTGGTGTCTCTCCGTCCAGCCGCTGCTTTGGATTAACCAAAAAGCCAAACGTTTCACTCGTGAGGACATCTTTGCAGAGAATTTCGCCTTTGCCGGCAACCTCACCAAAGCTCAGGAGCGCGTCTATGTGATTCTGACCGAGAAGGACCTCACGGCCTTTGAGACGGTCGGCCCCTATGCAACCGTGTTCACTTTGGCTTTTGAAGGCGAGCCTATGGTGGGAATCAAAGAGAGACTGAATGAGGTTAGCAACTCGCACGGTTCGGTTTTCTCTGCGGACACGCTTGAGGAATTAGCTGCGCTGATTGATGTGAATCCGGCTGCTCTGGTCGAAACGGTGGAGAGCTACAACGGCCTCGCTGCTGCCGGGGAGGACAAGGACTTCGCCAAGGCTGCCCAGTATCTGTATCCGGTGGAGGAGGGTCCTTACTACGCGCTGGATTGCAGCGTTGGTGTTTTGGCGACTGCCGGCGGTCTTCGCATCAACGCTGCCACCGAATGTCTCGACGCGAATTTTGAGGTAATCCCCGGTTTATATGCTGGAGGAAACGATGCTGGCGGTTTGTTTGGAGACACCTACGACCCCAACATCGCGCCCGGTTCTATGGCGGGCTGGGCCATCAACTCGGGCCGCACCGCCGCGAAGTCAATCGCACAATATCTCGGATAGCCTTTCGGATAACGGATAGCCAACACCTTTCAAAATACCCTTCGAGAGCCAGGAACCGCCCCGCGATCATTTGCGGGGCGGTTCTAACGCTGCAATGGTACCATGTGCCTATGGCTCGCTCGAATGACAACGCCATGCGCCGCGCACAGCCTGCATCTGCTTCGGTGGGCTTGAGGTGGTAACCTTGAAGCAAAGAGCGGACGTAAGCGCCGCCGAGAGGCTGCCCGCAACGCACAAGTCGGTGCGGCGGCTATTTGACCTGTCTGCCCTTGGTTTGCTTGTCGCCCATGCGGTAAAGCTCATCAGTCAGCCTCACCACTTCACGGCGAAGCTCCGCCGGGTTAAGCGTTGAGAAGAGCTTGGTGAGTCTGTCCTTGTTAGCCTGAGGCACATGCTTTGAGGCAAGTACACGCCGATACGGGGTCTGTGGTTTACTAAGAAATCGGCAAGATGTGTCCAGCGAGTTCGACCAGATTATAGGCTGCCTACCTACCCAGAAACATCACTATTTACCTGATTAAAGCGCAAGACTTGTGAAGTAAAAGCCCTGTCCGCTCCAGATTACATTTTGCAAACCCTATTCAAAAGATGTTACTATTGGTACTCAAACAAGACCCTTGAGCCTAAAAGAAGGGCTGGCTGCTGTGCTTACACATAAAGACATAGAAAAGTCTGTATTAGAGGTGACTTCTGCTTTTCCAGTAGCCAAAGTCTCGTATTTTGGTTCATATGCTGGTGACAACGCCAACGAAGACAGTGACCTTGACCTTTTGGTTGAGTTCAAGACAGACGCAGTTTCCCTGCTGACTTTGCTCGACATCAAATATCAGCTTGAAGACAGTCTCGGTGTTCCAGTCGATGTGATTCATTCGCCCATACCTAAAGACTCCCTACTAAAAATTGATAACGAAGTTCTTATCTATGCAGCCTAGAGATAAACAGGTTATTGATAAGATTATTGCTGAGACCGATGTTCTCAGCAATATTGTCGAAGATATTAGCCTTGATAAGTTCCTCGATGATGAGATTGTCAAGCGTGCCGCAAGTATGACCCTCATCAATATCGGTGAATTGGTCAAATCCCTGAGTGACGAAGTTAGACTTGCCAACAAGAACATTCCTTGGCGTTTGATTGCTGGCTTTAGAGATATTGCAGCTCACAAATACCAGACACTCAACATGACCGATGTTTGGCATACGATTACTGATGATGTTCCAGTTTTCAAGGCAAAACTTAATAGCCTACTTGTCAGAGATAAATGAGCAAACTCAGGTAGCAGGGGAACGGTTCCCGCGCTATCGTACTTATCTTTGCGGAGATTCTTCTGCTGTGCCGTTCCAGTTTACGCAAAATCTGTCTGTTACGGATACTGTCGCCCGCATTTGGCGATATCGCTTCGTCTGCAAACCACACGTTCGTGCTGCAGATAGCCATCTCACCGAGCGATGAAGGTCTGTTGCTTTAAGCTATGACTGCACCTCTTCAGTTTTTTCTAAATCTTCAGAAGTTCTCCAAACGGAACCTTTGTTGTCGTTATAGAAAATCCAACCCGACTCAAT
>JAITTM010000008.1 GCA_031286975.1 Coriobacteriales bacterium | reverse complement strand
TTTTTAGAGAACATCGTGGCAATCTATGGTGAGGGTGCCTTGGTGGATCAGGCTGCCTCAACTGCCACTGCCTCAAACGAAGAGATAGAGCAGTTCGTGGCATCACAAAAGGCTGTGATTTTGCTCATGAACTCAAGTGAGCAGGGCAGGGAGCTGACGCAACCGGAGAAAGACTACATCGCCTATATGCAGGAGTTGATTTTTGGTGTGGTCTCTCCAGAATTAGAGCAGGATACTGCTTCCTCAGGTGCCCTTACAACATTAGGTGGCAGCGCAAGCCCGGGGGACTCGGGCTATGTATACAAGGGGCCGTCGGTAGGCGTGTATCCAAAAGCTGAGAACTTTGTAAAAGGCAGAATCCTTATTACCAGTGACCCCGCCTTTGGTGCCTTGCCCACAGGTCATGCTGCTATAACATACAGCAAGGAATCCAACAATGCGGTCTCCGCATTGGACAGTGGGGTAACGCTTGAAGACAACGACTGGGACAAGCGCCACGCAACCTGCTTTGTTGTCGATGTGACCTCAACAACGGCGGCACAGGACGCGACCATTGCAGACTGGTGCTACTCTCAGATAGGCAAACCCTATAACTGGAACTTCATCAACACACGCACACGCAGCAGCTTTTATTGTTCGCAGCTCATCTGGGCTGGCTACCTTGATGTCCTTGGCATTAACATCGACACCAGTTTTTTGGGAACCAGTGGTGTCAGTGCCGTGGCCATCGTTTACCCGATGGAACTGCTCGACACCCCCCTTACAAAACTGCTCTATCAACACGGCATCTCAGACACCGGTTGGGTGACTATCGGGGATCAAAAATACTATCTGGATTTGAGCGGTACGCCTAAAACGGGGCGGCAGACGATAGGCGGTTCGACGTATTACTTCAACAGCACGGGCATCATGCAGACAGGCTTGCAGACGATAGGCGGTTATCAATACTACTTTGATCCCAGCACGGGGCGTATGCGCACGGGGCTTATCGAGATAGGCGGGCAGTCGTATTACTTCAACACACTGACAGGGCGGCGTGAGATCCCCTTTACCCGCCTTGACGGCGCGGGGCGCTACGACACCATGAAGATGATAGCAACATACAATCGAACCTCGGCAACCACTGCCATCGTCGTCTCGGGGGCTGCGAATGCCTGGACTGACGCGCTTTCTGCTGCTGGGCTTGCCGGCATCTATGACGCGCCCATCCTAACAACAGCATCCGGGAGTCTTTCTCCGCAGGCCAAGCAGGCATTAGTGACACTTGGCGTAAAAAAAGTGTTCATCATCGGCGGCACCGCCATGGTCAGTAATACCGTGAAAAACCAGATTACCAACGTGGTAGGCTCTGATGTGACCAGAATCGCCGGAGCCAATAGATATGAAACTGCGGAGAAGATCTACGAGGCAGTCTCTGCAACTTCATGGCAGCATCCAGCAGGTGGCGATGCAAGCTCTTACAGCTCTCCGCCTAGCTGGAAAAACGGCACGGGAAAGAAGGCAGCCATTCTGGTTACCGGCACCAGCTTCCCTGATGGTCTCAGTGCTTCCGCGCTTGCCGCCTATGCGCACTTTCCCATCTTCCTTGTGCAAAGCAATGGCAAGCTGACAGCTGCTACCCAAAACATCCTTGCGAAGGGAAACTTCGATGAGATCATTGCGGTTGGCGGGGCAACCACAGCCGCGGCAGAGGTTGCTTGCAATTTGATCGACCCGGCAGATGCCAAAGGTATGGCGCCTGGCAAGAACTGGTATCACAGAGCTATTGGAGCAGACCGCTACCAAACCTCAGGTGAGGTATTCAAAGTCTGCGCAAGAGAAGGTGTCCCCCTCACTGAAGTCATCATTACTACCGGTATCTCTTCTATTGACGCAACGGCGGGCGGGGCACTCAAATATCCTATCTTACTTGCTAACATCGGCAAGACCAGTGCTGCTGCAGGAATAACCTCTGCCTACAAGGATTCTATTACGAAGCTTCTTGTACTGGGTGGCACGTCTGCTGTCTTCAACACAACCGTCACGGCCGTTGCCACTTGGTCGTGAGGACGGTCGATCCAGACAGACGCGGTTGATGCTATTCGCTGCGGTCGCCAAAGCGAATAGCATCAACCCACAGCCACACTGCAAGGGCTTTGATCCTTGCAGTGTCAACAATACCAGAGGCGCGTGCCCTGTCTTCGCTGTGTCGATAGCAGCAAAGACAGGTGCTTTTGGGCGCGCCCGTCTCCGCAAGGTTTTATGGCTGCCTCAGATGCTGCCTCAGATAAGAAAGACCGTCACCACGGCGGCGGCCAGGATGCCGCAGGCTACGGGGATGAGGTTCTTGCGAGCGAGGTCGGCGGGGGGCACGTCGCAGATGGCGGCAACGGGGATGACGCCCCAGGGGATGATGGTGCCGCCGCCCACCCAGACGGTCACAGCCTGACCGAGTGCCGCCAGCGCCGCGACGTTAAAGCCCGCGTCCACACCAAAGGCCTGGGCAATCGAGCCCACGATGGGCAGGCCGGAGAAGCCCGAGCCGTCCATGCCGGTGATGATCGCCACGAGCGTCTCGATGCCAACCGCGGGTATCTTGCCTATCGCAACGGAATTCGAGAGCGCAAAACTCACGTCGCCCAAGATGTTGGGCGCGCCCTCACCAAAGACCTTGAGGGCGATTTCGCCGTTGCCCAAGAAGAAGAAGGCCGCGATAACCACAACGGGCGCGAATATCTTGAGCGCGAACTGGAAGCCCTCGCGAACGTAATCGGCAATGACATCGAGGTTGCCCAAGAAGTCGCCCCTGAACACCATGATGATGCTGAGCAGCAAAAGTGCCGTGCCACCCACCAAGGCGGTTGCGTCTCCGCCGCGCAGCTCGAAGACGATCATGAGCACGATGTCGAGCACGAAGGCAAAGGGGGTGAGAACGGCGATGAACTTGGCAAAGGGGGTAAAGACGCGCTGCTCACCGGGATTGGCGGGCTGCGCGGTGCCCAGAGCTTGCAGAGCCACGTCGAGCTTGCCGAAAGCCGCACCGTCAGAGGAGTTGAGGCTCTCAGTGGGTTGGGAAGCTGGGACGGATGATGAGAGGGACGCGCCGGTTTTCTGCCCAGCTTGGGTTGTAGTAGAGACGGCTTGCGCCTTGGCGGATGCTGTGCCCTTGGCAGCAGACGATGCGTCGAGAGCCTTCATGTCGCGGCGGAAGAACACGTAGGATACCGCGATTATCACGAGACTCATGGTTGCCCAGACGGGCACGGACGAGAGCAGGATGGCGTTTGTGTCAACACCGGCGGCTCCTGCTGTGATGCTGGGAGCGCCCTGGATGAAGAAGTCAGACGAGAGCCCGATGCCGTGCCCGAAGATGTTCATCGAGACCGCGACCCAGATGGCGGGAAGCCCCGCCTTGATGGCAACGGGCAGCAGCAGAGCGCCGATGAGCGCCACCGCCGGCGAGGGCCAGAGAAACCACGAGAATACCAGCATGACCGCACCCACAATGAAAAACGCGCTTTGCCGCCCACGGATGAGCTTGGCCATGGGGCGTATCATCAGCTCATCGGAGCCCAGCGAGGCCAGCCCCTTTGACAGCGTGGTGATGAGTGCGATGACGATGATGATGCCCAGAAGCTCCGTGGCGGAGACCACGACGCTGTTATAGAGTATCGACACCGCCGAGATGACGTTTTGCGTGTAGGCCAGACCGATGAGGAAGATGCCCAGAATGCAAGGAAGGACGATTTCCTTCCTGAGGATAAGGGCGACCATCACCAGCAGTGCGACCCCCAGATACAACCAATGAACCAGTGTCATGCGCCTACTCCTCTCCTTAAAAAGGCATCGATCGCGGCCAAATGCGTTCACAAGCACGCACGTATTGGTATACGCTTCGCTCGGTTCTCGCGCATTTTGCTCGCAATGGCTGTCTTCTTAACTGACGACCCTCTCGACATCCTTGTAAAGCCCACTCAGGCCGAGCGCCTCGATGCGCGCTTTGATGGACGCGACATCCGTGGTGTAGCTGCCCTGCTCCTTCATGCGCTCGAAGAGCACCGAGCCCGAGAAGGTGTACTTCTTGCTCAAGCCGCCCGGTGCGTCCATCTCGGTGCGCACCCAGGTAATCGCGTCACCGATGACCGTTTGGGTGGGAAGCACTACCGGGGCATGACCAGCGAGCAGACGCGCAGCATTGTAACCCGCATGTGTGCCCGTGACAATGGCCTCGGTGTGGCCCACGAGAAGCCCGGCCTTCTCACCGGCACAAAAAAGATTGTCGATGCCCTCGACCTTGAGGCTGTCGTCGCGAGGAGCCAGGGCAAAATAGCGCATGGAGTTGCCCTTGCCGCCCGCATATGGATCTTCATAGCGGGCGTTTTGAAAGCCCGGCACCTGATGCAAGGTGTCCAGGTTGTAGAAGGGTGTCATGAGTTTGGCGTGCCCCGTGTCGAGCAGCACGAGGTTTTGGGCGAACTCAGCCGTCGCATACTGTTGGCAGGCCTTCTTGTCCAGATGGTTCTCGACGAGCTGCTCCGGCAGAGGTACGACCGCAACACCCGTGGTCTCGAGCTGCGCCACGATATCAGGCGCAAGGGACTCCTTGTGCAGCTTGCAGGAGCCGCTCATGGCACCCAGCGAGCCGTCTTTGCTGCTACCCTGCCGCTCGACGATACCGGCAAGCGCCACCACGCTCACGCGCCCGCCAAAGCTGGGGCAGCGCAGGACGCACATGGCGCAGCCGTTGCCGTACTTGATGCAGTTGGGCATGGGCCCGGCTGTGCCCGTGGTGTCGATAAAGACATCGGCGCTATAGTCGATGCCAGCATCGTCGGTGACGGATTCGATATGGGAGCCCGTGCTGTCGAGCACGTCGTTGACCCGTGCGCGAAAGACTACCGCAACGCCCCGCTCCTTGAGCAGGCGCTCGACAGCGCCCGGCGTAGTGGCGATGTCATAGAGTGACGCGTGCCGGTGGCTGGGAAAGTCGATGCCGGTATGGCGCGCGTTGGCATCCGTGAGGGCGAACAACTCGCCACCGCCGAGCGCGATGCTCTCCTCCGTGGCGGTGAAGCGCCCGTTATTGCGCATGATGCCGCCCACCAAGCCGGTGCCAAGCAGCATGTCGCTGCGCTCGAGCAAGGTGACCTGAGCACCCGTCTTTGCAGCTGCCAGCGCCGCGGCACAACCCGCCCAACCACCCCCTACCACCACGACCGTGCCTCCTGCATCCCGTTGCATGACGTCCCCTTTCTGTATCCGATGTGCGTTGTATGCAGTTTACCTGAAAAGGGCGGCTTGGTAGTCTGATTCAGCTAAAACTACGGCCATCTGCCTGCCCTGCTAATCTCCCCGCTCCTCGGTTTGGGTCAGGCTCTGCTCGTAGAGCGCGAGCATGTCGCGCTTGGAGTGGATGTCGAGCTTCTTATAGATGTTCGAGATGTGGGTTTTGACCGTGCCCTCCGACAGTTCGCATTTCAGCTCGATCTCGTGGCGCTTGTTGCCTTCGATGAGCAGGGAGAATATCTGGGATTCCCGTGGCGAGAGTCCGCGCCGATGCGCAAAGGCCTCCACCGCCACCTGCGACTCCTCAAACCGCTGAGGCTGGGGTGCTGGGTTCTTGCGAAGGGTATTGCGCGCAAAGATGACCAGCACAACCAGGAGAAAGACATAGACGATGACCATGACAAAGGTGCTGGTGGCAAACTGCCACTGCGCGAGAACATGGGTCCAAAGCAGCGAGATGGTCACATAGAAGATATTGGTGATGCCCGCGATGCGGTAGTGCGGTATATTGATGGTGCGAATGCACTCGATGATTATCATCCAGCGCACAAGGTGCGCGAATATCTCAACCGCCGAGGTGATGGGGTCGAAGCTCATGCCAAACTGGATGTCGCTGGTAATCGCGAGCACCTGCAAGCCAGCAAGCATCACCACAAACCCGAGGATGCAGCGCAAGAGAAGCGAGAGGCGCCTGCGCGGCAATATGAATACCAGATACGACATCAGAAGGATAAGCGAGCTGATGATGACCAGCTCGTCGACCGAAAGCTCGTTCATGCCGGTGAAGTTGCTTCGGTTTTCTCCCCAGATGCCAATATCGCTCAAGACGCGGATAAAGACCAGTATGATGGTGAAGAGAACGACCTCGACAAGCAAGGCATACTTCTCAAAGCCCTCCGCACGTTTCTCGGCCACAAAGCGCTCAGGCTCATCTTTGTAGGAGCGCTGGGCCAAAAAGTAGCACAGCGCGGCAAGGATCGGCAGGAGGATCACCAGCGCCATCTGGGGCATCGCGGGCATGTAGAGGCTTATCAGGATCGAGAGCACGGTTTCGAGCACCAGGCTGATGGCGATGCTGCAGACAATCTGCTCGGTCTGGATGTTCTCGGCAAAAAAGACATAGAAGCTCCAGACAATGAAGGTATAACCGGCGCTTGAAATGAGCGTACCAACCGAGGCGAGCAGATCGGCATCAAGAAGCGTTTGATGGTAGGCGATGACAAGGGCAGCGGTGGCGGCGCTCATAACAACGGCGGCAAGGCTGACGAGCGGCTGTTGTATTTTGGGGATGATGGTCGCAAAGGCAAAGAGGACGAGAGAGACACAGAGGCGTCCCGCGAGAAAGGCATCCCGACTGAACTTCACTGAGCCCGTTGCCGGGTCGGACGGAAGCAGGTTGATGCTGTATCCAACCACGTCGGTCCAAATGCCTGCCGCCACCAGACCCAACGTAAGCCAGACAAGCGTGACAAGAAGTGATCTGCTTGGCTTCACCATATCTCCCCGTATGCCTGCGAGCCATCCTGTGCATCTGTGACACGGATGCCCCGATTCCTTCCTCAAAGGGATTATACGCTTTCGCTCCAAAGCCAGTATCATCCATCGCATCATCCTTTTTGAAAGTCGGCCATCATCCATAAAACTTCTGATGGCGGATCGCAAAGAGCCGATGCCGCGACTGATTCCTTCAGGTGGCAAAAGGGTATTAACTAAAAGCCTGCGGCATAACGCTGTGGATAAGGACGTGAAAGTCCAGGGGGCTTTTGGGGGTCGAGCGAGTCGGCAAAACCCGGTGAGCACGCCCGATGAAGTGGATTACCCGGAGATACCGGGTGGAGCACTACGACAAAAGGAGGACAGTATGGCCAAAAAACGGGAGATGGAAGAGGTGCGGCACACTCAAGGGGCGCTGTCCCGGCGCAACTTTCTGATGGGCGCAGGCGTGGTTGCCGCCGGTGCCGCGGCGGCAGGCCTGGCGGGCTGCACAAACGAGGCACCTGCCAACGGAGACGGGGCCAGCACGGACGCGGAAGGGATCACCTGGGATTACGTGGCGGACGTTATCGTCGTTGGCACTGGCCCGGCCGGTCTTTCTTGCGCGGCTGCCGCCGCTGAGGCGGGCATCAGCGTCATCGCCATCGACGCAAACGACAAGATAGGCGGCAAAGGCATACTCGCCGGCGGCAATCTCGGTATCGGAGGCGGCACCCGTATGCAGATCGATGCCGGCTTTGAAGAGACGGCTGACATCATCTATGAGGATCGCACCGTTCCCAATCTGCGCACCGACAAGACGATGACGGTCGAGACGGTCGACGGCCGCGAGGTCGAGATGGGTCAGTGGCGCAAGATCGCGGGCGCCGAGGATGGCGAGGGCATGTCGCGCGCCTTTGCTGACGCGAGCCTCGACACCTGGAACTGGCTCGATGGCATGGGCGTGCCCTTCATCAAGGCAAACGTCTCAAGCATGTCGGCCGTCTATCGTGGTTCGCGCTATTACACCACCACCTCACCCGCTCTTGTCGATCGCGAGAATGGCAAGGACGGCGATATGGTGGCAGGCGGCGCCGGTCTGTGCTGGCCGATCTATGACACCGCCGTCGATAATGGGGCTGAGTTCATCCTCAACTGCAAGATGACCAAGATCATACGCCAAGACGGCGACCGCGCGGGGCGCGTGATCGGTATCGAGGCTACGCTGGATGGCAGGACGGTGCACCTCAAAGGCAACAAGGCCGTCTTCCTGGGCACCGGCAGCTGGAAGGGCAGCCCCAGGCTCAAGCAGCTCTTCCTCCCCTGGCTCGTCAAGTATCCGCACATCAGCGGCGAGCCCTATGTGTACAACGACGGCAACGGCATTGAGGCGGCACTGGACGCCGGTGCCTCACTTTCGACCGACCGCGGCTGCGACTGGCACGGCTGGCACCGCCATCCTGGCACCCTGTGGCACAGCATCGACCCGCCGTTTGGCCTGGCGGGCACGGCAGAGCCCCTCGACAGCGAGTGCATCTACGTCAATGCCGAGGGCGAGCGTTTCATGAATGAGGAGATCGGCGAGGATAACCCCGCCTGGGTTGGCGGCTCCAAACCGTTCTATTTTGCGCAGCTCTGTGCGGCGCAGACGGGCGATGCGGACGGCCCTATTGTCTGGATCATCCTGGATGAGACCTCGCGCGCCAAGCAGGAACTTGAGTTCACCGTTGGCGAGATAGTCGAGCAGTCCATGTACGCCACCGCGGACACCATCGAAGGTCTGGCGCCAGGCATGGGTGTTCCCGCCGAGGCGCTCGCCGCGTCTGTGGCTCGCTACAACGAGCTGGTCGCCAAAGGTGCCGATGATGACTTCCAGAAAAGCCACCTCGATGCAAAGATAGAGACCCCGCCCTTCCACGCGGTCAAGTGGGGCATCCAGAAGCATAACACCCTTGGCGGCGTGACCATCAACCCCAAAGCGCAGGTGCTCGATTGGAGCCTTGAGCCCATCGGCGGCCTGTATGCCGCAGGCGAATCGGCGGGCGCCATGGATCTTATCGGCCTCGCGAAGCCCATCGTCTTCGGTCGCATCGCGGGCATGTCCATCGCGGCTGAGTAGCAGGGTACGTAACGATGAACACATCAAAAGCCAGAGGGGTTCTCATACGCATCCTGCCGCTGCTGCTGTTTGTGGTCTTGGTTCCGCTCGCCGCCAGCTGCGCCCCCTCCCCTGCTACCTCAACAGATGGGAAGAGCGAGGCGGACGGCTCAGACACCGCGGCAGGCACCGAGCAGTACGCCGACAGCTTCACGTGGACCGTTGACGCGGACTGTGCCCTCTGCCATTCGACGGAGCACGACTCGTTGTCTGATGGCGGTGTGACCTTGGCTGGTTTCCACGCGACCCAGGGTCTCAGCTGCTCGGTCTGCCACACCGACACCCAGGTTCTGACAGCAGCGCACGAAGGCACGACAAGCGCCTCCAAGACACCAACACGTCTCAAGACAACCAAGGTCACCGAGGCAAGCTGCCTGAGCTCAGCCTGCCACGTGAGCGAGGAGAGCTTAAAGCCCCTGACCGCGAGCAGTACGGCGCTCACCGACGCAAACGGTACGGTGATAAACCCGCACGATCTGTCAGACAAAGGCGATCACGACATCATCAGTTGCGTGAGCTGCCACGGCATGCACAAGGACAAACCGCCAGACAAGACCGCAAAGGCTCTGTGCGTGAGCTGTCACCACGAGAACGTCTTTGAGT